>JANMWV010000158.1:0-5736 GCA_031394165.1 Actinomycetes bacterium | reverse complement strand
GGGTATCACGCCCGCAGCCGCGGCGGAGCAGTTGGCCGATCGGCGGATTGCGGCGAAACGCGCCGAAGTGCTCGCTTAGAAGAGCTGGTTCTCGCCGCCGAAGATCGCCGAGACCGAGTCGTCGGCGAAGACGTTCATGATCGTCTCCGCCAGCAGCGGCGCCACCGGCAGGATCGTCATGTTCGGGGGCATCTCGAGCGGGTTGATCGGCACCGTGTCGGTGACGACGATGCCGTCGATCGGCGCGGCGTGGAACTTCTCCAGCGCGCCGCCGCAGAAGACGCCGTGCGTTGCGAAGACCCACACGCCCTTGACGTCCTTCGCGCGGAGCGCATGGACGTTCGCGATCAGCGTGCCGCCGGTCATGATCACGTCGTCGCCGACGATCGCGATCTTGTCGCGCACGCGACCCGTGATCTCCGTCACCTCGACCATGTCGCGCTCCGGGCGGGTCTTGTGCATGATCGCGAACTCGGCCTCGATCATCTCGGCAAAGCGGACGGCCATCTTCGCGCGCCCCTCGTCGGGTGCGACCGACACGATCCCCGAGCCGGTGAGGCCGAGGTCGCGGAAATGGCGCGCGAAGAGCGGCAGCGCCGTCATGTGGTCGACCGGAATCGTGAAGAAGCCTTGGATCTGGCCGGCGTGCAGATCCATCGTCAGCACGCGGTCGGCGCCCGCGAGCTGCAGCATGTCGGCGACGAGGCGCGCGGAGATCGGCTCGCGCGGCTTCGCCTTGCGGTCCTGGCGTGCGTAGGGGAAGAGCGGCACGACGGCGGTGATGCGCTTCGCCGACGCGAGCTTTGCCCCCTGGATCATCAACATCAGCTCCATCAAGTTCTTGTCGACCGGCGTACAGCCGGTCTGCACGAGGAAGACGTCGGCGCCGCGGATCGACTCCTCGTAGCGCGCGTACGTCTCGTCGTTCTTGAAGGTCTCGAGCTCCATGTCGCCGAGCGTCAGGCCGATCTTGTCCGCGATCTGGCCGGCGAGCTCGGGATGCGAGCGGCCGGAGAAGATCATCAGCCGCTTCTGCGGACCGCGCTCGATCCAGTGCTCCGCACTCGTGTCGCTCACGATCGCTCCCTCCATGCCGGGCAGCGCGATCTCAACCGGAGTCGTCAGGCTTTCCATGGTTCTCGTAGACCCAGCCTTCCTTGGTTTGCTGGCGCGGTGGGAATCCGGCAAGCGATCCCGGCGGGACATCATCAGTGATCACCGAACCCGCCGCAATCCAAGCATCGTCGCCAACGCTGACAGGAGCATCGAACGTATTGTCGACGCCGGTCCTGACGTTGCTGCCGATCCGGGTCGTGCCCTTGGCTTTCCCCTTCTCGTGGGGGAAGTTCGCGGTGATGTTGCCGGCGGCGATGTTCGTATCCTCCCCGATCTCGGCGTCGCCGATGTAGGAGAGGTGCGGCACCTTAGAGCGGGCGCCGATGCGGGCCTGCTTCAGCTCGACGAAGGTGCCCGCCTTCGCGCCCTCGGCCAGCACCGTGCCGGCGCGGAGATAGGCGAACGGCCCGACCGAGACGCCCGGCCCGATCTCGGCGTCGATCGCCACGACGTGGGGGCCCACGTCGGCGCCTGCGGCGACCTTCGTCGCACCGCGCAGCACGGTGAACGGGTGGATCGTCGCATCCGCCTCGATCTCGACGTCGGCCTCGATCCAGGTGGACAACGGATCGACGATCGTCACGCCGGCGAGCATGTGCCGCTCGTTGATGCGGTCGCGCAACGCAGCCGTGACTGCGGCGAGCTCCACACGGGTGTTGATCCCCTCGACCTCGAACGGCACGGGTGCAGTGTGCACTGCGACGGCGTCCCCGTCGCGGACGAGCAGTCCGACCGTGTCGGTGACGTACAGCTCGCCCTGGGCGTTGTGCGGCTCGAGCCGGTCGAGCAGGGGCCAGAGCTTCGCGGCCTGGAAGACGTAGATCCCGGAATTGACCTCGCCGAGCGCGAGCTCCGCGGGGGAGGCGTCGCCTGCCTCGACGATGCGCGCGAGGCCGCCGTTGGCGTCCCGCACGATGCGGCCGTAGGCGCGCAGGTCGTCCGGTTCGAACGAGAGCACGGTGCCGGCTGCGCCCGCCGCGCGGTGCGTCTCGACGAGCGCGCGCAGGAGCTCCGCGGTGAGCGCGGGCACGTCGCCGTTCAGCACGAATACGTCGCCCGTCGCGCCGGCGAGGGTCTCGCGCGCGGCGCGCACGGCGTCGCCGGTGCCGAGCGGGGTCTGTTGCACCGCGACCTCGTGCCCGTCGAAGAGGGCGGCGGTGTCGGGCGAGGCCACGACGACGACGCGGTGCACGTCCGCGTCGCGGGCGGCGCAGATCACCCAGTCGACCATCCGGCGCCCGAGCAGCGCATGCAGGTGCTTCGGCGTCGCACTCTTCATGCGCGTGCCGAGGCCGCCGGCCAGTACGACTGCTGCGAGTTCTTCCGCCATGGGTCAGGTGAAGATGGCTGGGGCGCCAGGATTCGAACCTGGGATCACGGGACCAAAACCCGTTGCCTTACCGCTTGGCCACGCCCCATCGAGGGGACCGCACTCTAGCGGCGGTCGATGAAGAAGAACGCGATCGCCGCGACGGCCGCCAGAACGACGAGCGCGATCACGAACAGGCCGACGACGAACGCCGCGAGCACGAACAGGACGGCGAGGGCCTGGGCGGCGCCTGCGATCCAGGTCACCTGGCGAACGGTGTCCGAGCCGGAGTTCCGGCCCCAGAGCGCGTAGAGCAGGATCAGCGGAATCGAGACCGCGATCAGGGTCCATTTCGTGAAGTCGTGCAGCAGGATGACGAGGACTCCCTCGCCGACTGCAGTCCAGAGCGCGATCCGCGTGCGCCGCTCGCGCAGCCAGCGCCCGGTCCGGCTCGACCCGTGGTCGAGCACATGCGGAGAGTCGGTGATCACCGTTCAACCGTACCACGCAGGTGCGGTGATCCAGGCACCGTCAGGCCGCTTGAGAGAACGCTTTGCGGCCTCTGCGACGCGCTTGTGATGGAAGAGCCCGTACACCGCCGGGCCTGCACCGCTGACGTCGGCGCGGAAGGCGCCGAGCGCGAGCAGCTCGTCCGCGAGCGGCGACGACGCGAGGTCGTTGAGCGGGAGCGACGCGAGGTCGCGGGGCCGGCGGACGGCGTCGAGCGCGCCGAGCAGCGCGTCCCGCCGCTCCTCCCACCCACGCGCGCCGTCACGCTCGTCGAACGCCTGGTACACCGCCGCGGTCGAGGGCTTGGCGGCCCCGCGCGGGAGCACGAGCAGCACCCAAAAGTCCTGCGGCAGGTCGAGCGGCACCAGCGTCGTGCCGTCGCCGGTGCCGAGCTGCGGGCCCTCGGCGAGGAAGAACGGCACGTCGGCGCCGAGCGCGGCCGCCAGCTCGTGAAGCGTCTCGGGCGGCAGCGGCTCCGTCAGCGTGGCGTTCGCGAGGCGCAGCGCGGTCGCCGCGTCGGAGCTGCCGCCGCCGACGCCCGCCGCGACGGGGAGCCGCTTCTCGATGCGGGCGTGCCAGCGAGGCGCGCCGCCCGCGCGCTCGGCGAGCGACTCGAGCGCGCGGCGCACGAGCGTGTCGCCGGGGAAACCGTCGCCGCGCAGCTCCGCTGCGGGCGTGATCTCGATGCGGTCGGAGATACCGAGCCGCTGGTAGATCGTGACGAGCTCGTGCTTGCCGTCGCCGCGCTGCGGACCGACGACGAGCGCGAGGTTGATCTTCGCGGGCGCGGGCGCTCTCATCGCAGCGCGTCCGCGCGCGGGCGCTCTCATCGCAGCGCGTCCGCGAGTGCGAGGAACTCGGGCGGCGCCAGCGCCTCGGCGCGCACGGACGGTTTGCGGCCGATCGCGGCGAGCGCCTCGACCGCACGTTCGCGGCCGGCGAGGCCGGCGAGCTCGAGCGAGTTCGGCAGCGTCTTCCGCCGGTGCGCGAACGCGGCCGTGACGAGCTTCTTCAGCCTCGGGAAGTCGCCGGGCAGGCCCGTCCGGCGGAACGCGACGAGCGCGGAGTTCACGTTCGGCGGCGGGCGGAACACGGTGCGCGAGACGGGATGGAAGCCGATGCGCTCGGTGGCGAGCTGGATCAGCACCGAGACCGCGCCGTAGGCCTTCGTCGACGGCGCTGCGAAGAGGCGGTCGGCGACCTCGCGCTGCACCATCACGCACCAGAGCTCGAGCTCGGGCAGGCCGTCGAGGCTCTCGACGATGAGCGGCGTCGCGATGTTGTACGGCAGGTTCGCGACGAGTTTGTTCGCGCCGGGTGCGAGCGCCGCGAGATCGAGGCGCAGCGCGTCGCCGAGCTGGAGCGTCACGTTCTCGCCGACGTCGCGCAGGTAGGGCTCGAGCGACGCGTCGAGCTCGACTGCGTACCCGTGGGCGACGCGCGGTGCGAGATAGCGCGTCAGCACGCCGAGGCCCGGGCCGACCTCGAGCACGACGTCGCCGGGCGCGAGCTCGGCGAGGCGCCCGATCACGCCGAGGATGTTCTCGTCGACGAGGAAGTGCTGGCCGAGCTCCTTCTTCGGCGAGACTCTCATGCCGGCAGCCCGAAGCACGTCGTTGCGTTGCGGTCGATCTGGGCGGCGAGCTCGGCGGCGTCCTCGCCACGGACCCGCGCGAGCGCGGCGACCGTGTGCACGACGTACGCCGGCTCGTTCGGCCGGCCGCGCATGGGCTGCGGCGCGAGGTACGGGCAGTCGGTCTCGGCCAGGATCCTGTCGACGGGCACCTGCGTCGCAGCGAGGCGCAGGTCGACCGCCTTCGGGAACGACGCGTTGCCGGCGAACGAGACGTACCAGCCGCGCTCGAGCGCGGGCTCCAGCAGACTGGGCGACGAGAAGCAGTGCAGCACGACGGTGCCCGCGAAGCCCGCGAGCACGGCGAGCGTGTCGGCGTCGGCCGCGCGCGTGTGGATCACGACCGGCTTCGCGACGTCGGCCGCGAGCGCGAGCTGCTGCTCGAAGAGCCGCGTCTGGTCGGCGGGCGGCGCGTAGTCGCGGAACCAGTCGAGCCCGGTCTCACCGACGGCGACGGCGCGAGGATGGTCGAGCAGCGCGCGCACCTCGGCGACGTCGGCGCCTGTCGTGCGTCCGGCTTCGTGCGGATGGATGCCGAGGATCGCGAATACCTCATCGTGCGCCTCGGCGAGCTCGAGCGCGCGCCGGCAGCCGGCTGGCGTCGTGCCGACGGTGAGGATGCGGTGCACCCCCGCGTCGCGCGCACGCGCGACGACGTCTGCCGGGTCGTCGTCGAGTGCGTCGAGGTGCGCGTGCGTGTCGATCACGCAGCGGCGGCCGGAAGGTCGATGCGCGGGAAGAGCGGCTCGGCCGGCTCGATCCCGTCGACCTCGGCGGCGACGCCGTTGCGGACCCGGTCCCACGAGGGCTCTTCGGGTTGCCGAAGGGCCGCGAGGATCTTCGGCGACGTCTCCGGGAGGTACGCCTGGAGTGCGACCGCCGTCGCGGTCAGGCCGTCGACGAGCGTGTAGAGCACGGCGTCGAGCTTGTTCGCGTTCGCCTCGTCCTTCGCGAGCTGCCACGGCGCCTCTGCTGTCACGTACTGGTTGAGCCGTCGGATGCCGTCCCAGATCGCATCGAGCGCGCCGGTGACGTCGAAGTCGTCGAAGCGGGACGCGACGTCGACGCCGAGTGCGTCGAAGTCGACCGGGCGCTCCGACTCCACGCGCTTCAGCGTGCCGTCGCGGTACTTCGAGACCATCGCGGTCGTCCGCGAGAGCAGGTTGCC
>JANMWV010000148.1:0-5322 GCA_031394165.1 Actinomycetes bacterium | reverse complement strand
ACGCGTACTGCTCCCAGTCGTCGAGCGACCAGTGCACCGGCAATTCGACGATCTCGCCCACACCGGTGTCGAGCACGTACGGCCGGTCGGAGTCCATCAGCGAGGAGTCGTACGTCAGCCCGAACTCCGCAACGATCTGCGGCGTCCGCCACCCCGGCTCCCAGCTCGGGCAGCGGAAGCCCTCCGGCTCCGCCCCGAGCGCGCGCAGCGTCGTGAGGGCGCGCGCGAAGTCGGCTCGCTCCTCGTCCTCGGTGAGCGCGAACGGCGACTTGTGCGCGTACGAGTGGTGGCCGATCTCCTGCCCCGCGGCGAGGATCGACTCGACGACCTGCGGATACCGGTCGGCCGTCCAGCCGGGGACGAAGAACGTCGCGGGCAGCGAGTACTCGGCGAGCAGTTCGAGGATCCGCGGCACGCCGACCAGCGGCCCGTAGGCCTGATGCGACATGACGCCCGCGTTGCGCGCGTAGAGCCCGCTCTCGACGAGGATCGGCGCCTCGGCGTCGACGTCGAAGGTGAGGCACGCGAGCGCCGCGCTGTCGCCGCGCCAGCTCACGCGGGGGTCTCCGGCGCGCCGGCGATCGCCCGCAGCGACAGCAGGTCGTACGCGACGTTGGCCGCGGCGAGCGCGGTCTGCATTCCCGGGCCGTCGTACGGCGGCGAGACCTCGACGACGTCACACCCCGCGAGCTTGATGCCGCGCAGCGCGCGCAGGAACGCGAGCGCCTCGGCGGTCGAGAAGCCGCCCACCTCCGGCGTTCCGGTGCCGGGCGCGAAGGCCGGATCGAGGAAGTCGACGTCGAAGGACATAAACACGGGACGCGAGCCCACCATGTCGAGCACGAGCGTGCCGTACGCCGCCGGCCCGAGGTCGCGCAGCTCGTCGGTCGTCAGCACCGTGAAGCCCATCTCCTTGGCGACGTCGATGTCCTCTGCGCCGTAGAGCGAGCCGCGCATCCCCGCCTGCACCGACGAGGCGGCATCGACGACGCCCTCCTCGACCGCGCGCTTGAAGGTCGTGCCGTGGAAGAACCTCTGGCCGAAGTACTGCTCCCAGGTGTCGCCGTGCGAGTCGAGTTGCACGAGCGACAGCGGCCCGTAGCGGCGCGCGAGCGCGCGCAACTCCGGGAGCGTGATCGAGTGGTCGCCGCCGAGCGCGAGCGGGAAGATGCCCGCGTCGACGATCGGCGCGAGCGCCTCCTCGATCTGCCCGTACGTCCGCTCGGTGTCGCCGGGAGAGACGGGCACGTCGCCGTAGTCGACGAGCGACAACGCGTCGACAACGTTCACGGCGAGCGCGGGGTTGTACGGCCGGATCAGCGATGAGGCCGAACGGATCGCCTCCGGGCCGAAGCGCGGCCCCGTGCGATAGCTCGTCGCCGTATCGAAGGGGATGCCGTAGACGACGGCGTCGACACCGGCGAGGTCGGTGACGTTCGGCGCCCGCATGTACGTGCGGATCCCGGCGAAGCGCGGGATGATCTGGGCGTCCAGCGGGCGATACGGAGGGCCGGCCACCCGGCGAATCTACCTACGGCTCGATCTTTACCCCCTCCGAACGTCGCGTCGCATAGCCTCGGGACGTGGGGTCGATCGTCCGGACGACCGTCGCCGTGCTGCTGGCGACCCTGGCGCTGTGCGCGCCTGCCGGCGCATCGACCTACGCCACCGGGCTCGACGTGTCGCATTGGCAGGGGGCGATCGACTGGCTCCAGGTCGCCGGCGGCGGCTATTCGTTCATGTTCGCCAAGGCGACGGAGGGCACGACGATCACCGACGTCACCTACGCGATCAATCGCGCCGGCGCGCACGGAGTCGGGCTCGAGCTCGGCGCCTACCACTACGCCCGCCCGGCCGGCTCGAACGATGCGGCGCGGGTCGCGACGGCAATTGCGCAGGCGGACCACTTCGTCGACGTCGCGCAACCGACGGGCGGCGACCTCCCGCCCGTGCTCGACCTCGAGACGAAGGGCGGGCTGAGCCAGGCGGCGCTCCTGACGTGGACGCGCGCCTGGCTCGACGAGGTCGCGGCGCGCACCGGGCTGCGCGCGCTCGTCTACACGTCGCCCAGCTTCTGGAAGACCGCGCTCGGCGACACGCCGCTCTTCGCGGGCGCGGGCAGCAGGCTCTGGATCGCACATTGGACGGCGAACGCGTCGCCGCTCGTTCCGGCCGCCAACTGGGGCGGGCTTGGCTGGACGTTCTGGCAATGGACGGACTGCACGAAGGTTCCCGGCCTCGCGCACTGCAGCGACGGCGACCGTGTCAACGGCCCAAGCGCTGCGCCGTTCATGATCGCCGCGCTCCCGCAGGGCGCGCCGGTGCCGGTTGCCCCGCCGACGATCGTCGGCACCGCGCAGGCCGGCACGCGACTTGCGGGTGTCCCGGGCAGCTGGAGCGGCGGCAAGCCGGTCGCGTTCACGTACCAGTGGTCGAGCTGCGATGCCGCGGGCGCCGGCTGCACTCCGATCCCCGGCGCGACGCTCGAGAGCTACACGCCGACCGCCACCGACGTCGGGCACGCACTCACGCTCGGCGTCACCGCTGCGACCTCAGCCGGGAGCGCGACCGCCTCCTCGTTGCCGACCCTGGCCGTGCGAGTCGGCGGCGCGCCCGGAACCACGCCGCCGGCGGTCATCTCGCCGCCCGCGGTGACCGGCACGCCGCAAGCCGGGCAGACGCTCAGCTCCTCCGCCGGTACGTGGAGCGGCTCCCCGACTTCGTTCGCGTACGAGTGGCGCCGCTGCGATGCCGCCGGCGCGGGCTGCGCCACGATCGTCGGCGCGACGGCGTCGACGTACACGCTGACGCCGGACGACATCGGCGCGACGCTCTCGCTCGTCGTCACCGCGACGGGGAAGGGCGGCTCGCAGGCAACCGTCGCGCCCACGACGCCGCTCGTCGCCGCAGCACCGGTGCCGGCAGCGGTCGTCGGCTCGCTCGTCGCGCAGCCGGGCGTCGCGGGCGCGGTCGTGACCGACGACGCGCGCGCGACCGCAACCTGGCAGCCCGGCGCGGTGCCGAGCGGCGTCACGGTCGCGCTCGCCGCGCTCGACGCCGTGCCCGCGATCCCCGGCACCGGCGTCTCGCTGACGCTCACACCACCGCAGTCCACGCTCCCCTGGCCGATCGACATCGCGTATGCGGCCGCACCGCCGGACCAGGTGATCGGGTTCTCGACCGACGGCACGGTCTGGCTGCCGGTCGCCCCGCTCGCGGACCACACGCTTCCCGGCGGCCTGGCGGAGGGCTCCTACATCGACGGCGCCGTCGTGCACGTGCTGACGCGCGCAGCCGGCCACATCGCGCTCTTCCGGCCGGGCCGCTGGGGCGACCCACGGCGAGTCTCCGCGCACGCACCCGTCGTGCGGCGTCTGGCGCCGCTCGCCGTCACGCGGCAGCGCGACCGCACCGTGCTGCTCGTGACGCGGCTCTCGACGAGCTCGCAGGCGCACCTGTACGCAAGCATCGTCACGGGACGCACGGCGATCCTGAAGCGCGGCTCCCGGCTCGCCCTCCCGCTCGGCGCCGGCACGACGCGCACCGCACAGGCGCTCGTGCTCGCCCCCGGCGCGTTCCCGGTACGGCTCCGCCTCGCCGGCCGGGGGCTCGCCCACGGCGCGCTGGCTCGCATCCTCGTGACGGCGGTCGACCCGTGGGGCCGGCGCGGCGCGTTCACGCTCTCGTTCCGCGCGCCGTAGACTCGCGCGCATGAGCGCCGATCTCGTCGTTCGCAACGCACGGCTGATGGACGGCCGCCTCGTCGACCTGCTCGCACAGGACGGACGCTGGACGCGCATCGGCGAGGCGCTCGAAGCGGACGGCGCGCATGAGCTCGACGCGGAGGCGCGGCTCGTCACACCGCCGCTCGTCGATTGCCATCTGCATCTCGACGCGTCGCTGACCGCGGGGACGCCGCGCTGGAACGAGTCGGGCACCCTCATCGAGGGCATCCACGTCTGGGGCGAGCTGAAGCCGAGCCTCACCGAGCAGGACGTCTTCGACCGCGCACACGAGATCGTGCGCTGGTCGGTCGCGCAGGGCACGATGTTCATCCGTGCGCACGCCGACGTCTCCGGCGAGAACGAGGCAATGGTTCGCGGGTTGCTACGGCTGCGCGACGAGGTCGCCGACCTCTGCACGATCCAGGTGACGGCGTTCCCGCAGGACGGGATCTTCGCGCGCGACGGCGACGACGCGCGGCTGGAGAACGCGTTGCGGCTCGGCGTCGACTGCGTGGGCGGCATCCCGCACTACGAGCCGACCTCGGAGCTCGGCCTGAAGGAGGTGCACCGCGTCTTCGAGCTCGCGAAGCAATACGGACGGCGCGTCGACGTGCACTGCGACGAGACGGACGACCCGAATTCGCGGTTCCTCGAGGTGATGGCCGACGACACCGTCAAGTTTGGGCTCGGCGGGCGCGTCACGGCTAGCCATTGCACGGCGATGGGCTCGTACGAGCCGTACTACTCGTCGAAGCTGCACGGCTTCCTGAAGCGCGCGGGGATCAACATCGTCGTCAACCCGTTCGCGAACTCGCTCATCCAGGGGCGACTCGACGTCTACCCGAAGCGCCGAGGCTTCGCGCAGCTGAAGGAGCTGCTCGCCGCCGGCGTCAACGTGTCGCTCGGCAACGACGTGATCATGGATCCGTGGTACTCGCTCGGCCGCGCCGACATGGTCGAGGCCGCGAGCCTCGCACTCCACTTCACGTACATGAGCGGCCGCGAGGAGATCCCCGAGATGCTCCGCTGCGCCACGGAACGCGGCGCCCGCACGCTGGGCGTGGAGGACGAGTACGGCATCGAGGAGGGAAAGCCCGCAGATCTCGTCGTGTACGACGCACCGAGTGCGCTCGAGGTGCTGCGCCTGCATCCGCCGCGGCGCTGGGTGATCCGGGGCGGCAAGGTCGTCGCGGAGACGACGCCCGCCCGCACGACGCTGCTGGGCGAGCCGGTGACGTTCACGCCGCCGGCATGATCGTCGGGCTGCTCCACCCCGGCGAGATGGGCGCCGCGATCGGCGCTGCGCTGCTCGCCGCGGGGCATGAGGTGTTGTGGGCCTCGGAAGGTCGCAGCCAGGCGACGCACGCGCGCGCGGCAAGCTTCCGCGATGCCGGTACTGCGGCCGAACTCGTCGCACGCAGCGAGGTCGTGTTCTCGGTCGTTCCGCCGCACGCCTCGCTCGAGCTCGCCGAGTCGCTCCCGTCGTTCCCCGGCATCTACGTCGACGCGAATGCAGTTGCACCCGCGACTGCAACGCGCGTGGGCTCGGCGGTCGGGCGGTTCGTCGACGGCGGCATCATCGGCGGCCCCGGCGCGC
>JANMWV010000144.1:0-11745 GCA_031394165.1 Actinomycetes bacterium | reverse complement strand
CGGCCCATCCCGGCCGCCTCTCCCAGCCGCTGACCTCGGTTCGGGCCAGCTACCCGGCGACGCCTTCGGGGAACTTTCCCGCACGCTCGCCCAGCGGGCCTGCCCTTGCGCCAAGGCTAGGTCGTTGCGGGTGCGGCCCGAGCTGCCGCGCGGGCGTGCAGTGCGAGGGCTACTGCGGCTGCTGCGAGCCACGTGACCAGCATGATGACGCCACCTGGGCCGGTGTAGAAGATAATCGCGGCTACTGTCGCTGCCGGGACCAGTGCGAGGAGTCTGTGGCTGCCGCGACCGGTGCGTACGATCACGACGGCCAGCGCGAGGAGTGCGAGGTCGATGATCAGCAGGCTCACGATGACACTCCAGAAGGCCCAGCCGATGCCGAAGCCGTCCTCGACGATGTTGCCGACGCTGCCGAGAGCCGCGCCTGCGCCCGCGACGAGCGACAATCGAAGCACCCATCGCCCACCGACCATCCGGCCGTACACGGGGAGCGCGACCGCGAACGCGATCAGCAGCCCGCTGAACGCCAGCACATGCGGCCACGCCGTCGTGATCGGGCCGTCCCTGCTCGGGTCAGTTACGACCCAGTGCGTGAAGAATGCGACGCCCACCAGGGCGAAGAGCACGGCCCGAAGCACGCGCGGGATTATATGGGGAATGAGCGGCTTACGCGTCACGGCGACCGGTGCGACGAACCGCGCAAGCCGAGCTGCCTGTCCGCTGTAGCGCTTCAGTCGTCACTCAATGGTCGACGGAAAATCCAGAGCAGCCTCGAGGTCGCGGCAGTGGGAAGCTCTGCATCCGGGTCGGCTGCGCCGAGCTTGTTCAATTTGCCCGCGGCCTCCTCGAGCCGACCGAGGACACGCGGCTGCGGTATCGCGCTGCGGCGCTCGGGGCTCGGAGGCTCGGCCGCCTCCGAGATGACGCTGACGAGCTCCCAACCGTCGAGGCCGAACTCGTTCAGAGCCGCCGTGTACTGCCTATCTCGCAGCGACACGACCTTGTATTCCCAGCGCAGCATCAGGGAAGCCTACGGAACTGCGCAATGCAGCTGAACGACGGCGCGGTAGAAGCGCTCACCTTCGACCTCGTCGGGACGACGGTCCATATGTCGCGCGGGAACGTTGAGAGAAACGTGGCCCATGTCTTTGACCTCACCCTTGGGCGCTGTTGTCGCGGTCTCGCCGCGCTACGTCGGGTTTCCGTGAGAGCAGCCCTGCTCGGCCGGCTGCGTCTTCCCGGCGGCATCTTGCAGGCGGTTGCCGAACGCGAACGAGCTTGTGCAGCTCGATGTCAGCGCGCCGCTCGTCGCCGAGCAGAAGGTCGAGTCCGCGAAGCTCTAAGCGCGACGGCTTGCCGCTATGGGATCTGTTTAACGGTGAAGTTGAACTCGCCGACGGCTCCCGGGAAGACGACACCTGGGTCGATGTTGTAGTGGCCGGGGGCAGCCGGGATGAAGGTGTCGACATTGCTGAAGCTCGTGCTGCCGTCCACGCCCCCAGTGAAGAAATCGACGCAGTCCCGTTTCTGTCCAGCAGTCAGGTTGCCGGGGTGCACGATCAGGCTCCCAGTCATGTGGAAGGTGATGGAGGATGGGTCAAAGACCTCCGGGCCCTGAACCCAACTTCCGTCGATGCTCAGCTCGCACGTCCATCCCGTACCTGCGTGAAAGTGAAAGTACAAGGTTACGCCTCGTGCTCTTGTTCGGCAAGCCACCGAGCCATGAGATCGCTTGTGGCGCGCTAGGATCGGCCGGTTCCGATGTGAGGAGGCGCGATGGCTGATGCCGGGATCTTCGTCGGGTGGTCTCAGGCGGCGCGAGGCCGCGAGCGGCAGGCGCTGCAGGTCTTCAACGAGGCGGTCGAGTACTACTCCGAACTGGCCCGGTCGGGAGAGATTGAGGGGTTCGAGCCGGTCGTCCTAGAGGCGCACGGCGGTGACCTTGGTGGCTTCTTCCTGCTTCGCGACGAGGCGGAGCGGCTGGCGCGAGTGCGGGCAAGCGAAGAGTTCCAACGCCTAGTTCAGCGCGCAGGGCTGGTTGTCGATCACTTCGGCGTCGTCAACGCATTGCTTGGCGAGCGAGTGCGCTCCGGCATGAACGACTTCGCACAGAACATCGAAGACCTCACGTAATCAACGCTCGGAAGGCTGGCCGAATGTCCATCATCGGTCGTAGCAGAGGGGTGATGAAGCGGCGCTGGTTCAGGTTTCGTTGTCGCGTTGTCGGTTCGCATCGCTGGCAGCCGATGCGAACCTATGGCGAGCAGTACTTCGAGTGCCGCGACTGCAAGCTGAAGTATTCGGGGACAAACCTCCGGAGGGCGACCTCCGGGTGTTTGGCCCAAGCGGCTCCTAAGCGGCTTTGCTTAGGCCCCACGACGTAGACCTCCGAACGGAGCGAGCGCGAGACCGCGTCCGTGGCGGCCTCCTCTCTAGTGGAGCGTACCGGGATCGAACCGGTGACCTCCGCCTTGCAAAGGCGGCGCTCTCCCAGCTGAGCTAACGCCCCGTTCCTCCGGAAGTGTAGAGCCGACCGCCGCTGATCGACGCGGATGCGCCGTCGCGGAGCGGAGCTTGCCTCCGCGCAGCAGTGACACGCCTGCCGTGAGCTCGCAGAAGAAGGGGGCCCACGGGGGAAACATGGTTTCCTCCGTGAAGCGAGCGCAGCGAAGCGTCTTACGCGGCTTCGAGAGGAGAGCCGAGCTGCCTCGACCACCAGTCGAGGTCGGGGCCCGGCTCCTCCGGCGCGGCGGCCAGTACGACGTGCGCGACCACCTCGGCTGCCTGCTCGTGGACCACGGCCGCCACCTCGGCCTCGACCGCCTGGTCGCCATCCTCGAGCTCGAGGCTCGCGCACACGAGCTGCGCCTGCTCGTCGCGGAGCCGATTGCGCTCGCTTGCCACCTCGCGTGTCCGGGCGACCAGCGCCTCCAGGCGCGACTCGTACTCTGCCCGGACGGATTCCAGCTGCGCGCGCTGCGCCTCCACCGCTTCGACCGCCATCTGCAGCTCGCGCTCGCGCCGCTCCACTTCGTGCAGGCGCGCCTCGAGCTCCGTCTGGAGCGTCGAGGACGCGCGCGCAAGCGACCCCTGATCCTCCGCGCGCGCCTCCTCGGCTCTCCGCACCGCAGCCTCGCGCCGGTTCAGCTCGACCTCGCGCAGCACGAGTGCCATGTCTCGCTCGGCGAGGGTGGACTCCGAAAGCAACATTCCGGCCAACGCGGCGACTCCTCCAATAGACGACGCCGCAGGCGACAGCCTCAGAATCGATGGGGAGGGCGCGCCTGTCGATCCCCCGTTCGGGGCACCGACAGGCGCGTAACGCTGTTTAGGCCGCTCGCTCGAGCCGCTCATCGACCCGGGCGCGCGCGACGATCTGCTCGCGATCGCCGAAGCGAACTCGCGCGCGAAGCGCGCGCTGCTCGCCCCAGAGCCCGTCGAGCGCGGCGTCGATGCCGCGGATCTCCTCCCGGATCTGGGGGTCGTACTCGTTCGAGAGCGAGTGCCAGAGCTCGATCCTCTGGTCGCTCAGGCGCTCGATCTCCTCATGGATCTCGCGGACTGTTCTCATGCCTCTGAAAACGCCGGGGCGGCCCGGGGCATTCCGGCCGGCTCCCTCAGGAAAACCCGAGGTCGTCGAGGCGCTCCTCGTCCATCCCGAAGTAGTGCCCGAGCTCGTGGAGGACGGTGATCCGGATCTCCTCCTCCAGCTCGGCCGCGTCGGGAAACGACTCGACGAGCGGCAGCCGGAAGATCCGGATCCGGTCGGGCAGCGCGCCGGCCCAATCACCGCGCTCCGGGAGCGGGACTCCCTCGTAGAGCCCGAAGAGATCGGGGTCGTCCGGATGCTCGTCCTCGACGGTGATCTCGACGTTTCGGATCGCGAGCCGCAGCTCCGCCGGGAGCGAGGCGACCGCGCGATCGACGTGCTCCTCGAATCGCACTAGCCGGCGGCGAGCGCCTCGCGGATGCGGTCGGCGACCGCTTCCATGTCGATGCGCGCGCCGGTGACCTCCTGGAGCATCTCGTCCGCGGTGGGCTTCTGCCCTTCGGTCCAGAGGTCGCGGATCAGCGAGCCGGCATCCTTGCGCGTGAACCACGCGTTGCCGAACGTCTCCCGCAGGAACGCGCGCAGCTGCGCCTCGAACGCCCACGCGCGCAGGTACTGCGACGAGTAGAAGCCGTCGTCGATGTCGGCGAGATAGTCGGTGTCGCTCGGCGTCACCTTCAGCGCGTCGCCCAGCAGCTCGACGTAGCGGGGCCGCATCGCCGTGACGTCGGGCGCAGCGTGGTACTCGATCTCGTACAGCAGCTTCGCGCAGTAGCGGCGGACGAGCCACAGCAGCTGCGTCGCGCCCTCCGCCGCGAACTCGTGCGGGCGGGAGAAGTCGAGGCGCGTCTCGAGCCACACGGGATCGATCGTCAGGTGCTCGAGCAGCATCGCCCAGCCTTCGGTGACGGCGTTGTCGCCGAGCCGCTTCTCCTCCATCGCGAGCGACGGCGACGTGTGCGCAAAATGCTCGGTGTGGCCGGCCTCGTGGAAGAGCGCGCGCCAGTCGTCGGGGCCGCCCTGCGGCTTGATCACGAGGATCACGCGGCCGGGAATCTCGATCGGCACGCAGAACGCGCGCGGCGACTTGTTCGGGCGGTCCTCGAGGTCGAGCTCGACGTTCTGCTGCGCGTGCAGGTCGACGCCGAGATCGGCGAGCGTCGCCTCGAGCGCGGGCACCATCTTCTCCTTCGGGAACGCGGAGTCCCACGTGAGGCCGCGCCAGACGCGCGCGACGTCCCAGCGCTCGATCTCGCCGAGCCCGAGGCCGACGCGGCTACGGAAGAAGCGGTTGCCGGCGTCCTCCCAGAGCCGCTCGGTCGAGTCGAGGAAGCTGCGGCACTGCTCGGCGAGACTGTCGAGCGGATACTCGAAGCCGCGGTAGAGCTCGGTGTAGTTCGGTGCGCCGAGCCGCGCCGTCTCGCGGTGCACGACCTGCGACGAGCGCAGGTAGAGCGGATTCATGTGCTCCTCGGTGAGCTCGTTGCGGGCGCGCTCGAGCCGTTCGCGCCGGCCGCGGTCCTCGGAGTTCGCGATTGCCGGGCGGATGTTGCGGTACGGGATCTCCTCGCCGTCGACGGAGGCCTTGAGGCTCGCTTCGAGCTCGGCGATCTTCTCTTGCTCCTCGTTGACGAAGTTCCCGAGGTAGCCCTCGCAGGCGAACTTCCAGAGCTCGCGGGTGTTGCGCCCGCCGTTGACCGAGGCGCCGATCGCCAGGGCGGTCTCGAGTTTGGTCAGGTCCGCATGACGCTCGTAGATCGGGACGAGGTCGTACGTGTCCTTGAGTCCCGCGAAGTGGAGGTAGGCCTCCTCGTCGAGCTCGGCGATGAACCGGTCGGCGTCGACACGGAAGGCGTCGAGCGCCCGTTGGCTCAGCGGTCCCTGCACAGCGGGCTTAGGATAGTCGCCGTGCAGGAGATCAACCTGAGGACCGAGCGCAAGACCCAGCTCATCAACATCACGGAGCTGGTCCAGGACGCTCTGGCGGGCGCGAACGGCGCCGCTGCCGCGCTCGTCTACGTCCCGCACACGACTGCGGGCGTGACGATCAACGAGCACGCCGACCCGCTCGTCGCCGAGGATCTCGAGAACGCGTTCCAGAAGGTCGTCGACGACGGCTGGGACTGGAAGCACACCGAGGATCCCGACGGGCCGAACGCGCCGTCGCACGTCCGCGCCTCGCTGATGAATTCGCAGATCCTCGTGCCGCTCGACGGCGGCAAGCTCGCCCTCGGCCGCTGGCAGGGCATCTTCTTCTGCGAGTTCGACGGACCACGGGACCGCAAGGTCCTCGTCACGCCGCTCAGCTAGCACCTGGCACGTCGACCTGGCGGTTACCCTGGCGCCGTGGCTGCGCCGGTGAAGATGCACGAAGAGCTCGAGCTCGACATCGAGTCGCTCGCCTTCGGCGGCAACGGCGTCGCGCGCAAGGACGGCTTCGTCGTGTTCGTGCGCCGCGGTCTCCCGGGCGACCGCGTCCGGGCGCGCGTGACGAGGGTGAAGCGCGGCTTCGCCGAGGCGATCACGACCGACGTGCTCACTGCAGGCCCGCAGCGGGTCGAGGCGCCGTGCGCGCACTACCCCACCTGCGGCGGGTGCCGCTTCCAGGATCTCGCCTACGACTCCCAGATCGCGCAGAAGCACGCGCAGGTGTTCGACGCGTTGCAGCGCATCGGCGGCATCGCCGAGCCGCCGCTCGAGCCGATCGTCCCGTGCGAGCCCGACGTCTTCTTCTACCGCAACAAGATGGAGTACTCGTTCGCGCCGTCGGAGGACGGGCCGGTGCTCGGCCTGCACAAGGCGGGCCGCTGGGACGAGGTGATCGACATCGAGAAGTGCTGGCTGACGACCGACGTCGGCAACGGCATCCGCAACGCCGTCCGCGACTGGGCGCGTGAGGAAGGGCTGGCCGCGTACTCGCAGGCGGACGCGAGCGGCTACCTGCGCCATCTGATCGTGCGCGAGGGCCGCAACACCGGCCAGGCGCTCGTGCAGCTCGTGACGGCGCCGGGCGACAAGTTCGAGACGGGCTACTTCGTCGAGGTGCTGCGCAAGTTCCCCGAGGTGCGCTCGATCCACTGGGCCGTCAACGACCGTCCGGCCGAGGTGACGAACCTCCCGGCCGAGCTGCTCTGGGGCGAGCCGGCGATCGAGGAGGAGCTGTGCGGCCTGCGCTTCCGCGTGCGCCCGAACGCGTTCCTCCAGACGAACACTGCGATGGCGGAGAAGCTCTACACGCTCGCGCGCGACGCCGCCGGGCTCACCGGCACGCAGACCGTGTGGGATCTCTACTGCGGCATCGGCACGATCGGGCTTTCGCTCGCGAAGGATGCGCTGACGGTGTGGGGCATCGAGATCTCGGAGGAGTCGGTCGCGTGCGCGCTCGAGAACGCGGAGCTGAACGGGATCACGAACTCGGCGTTCTTCGCCGGCAACGTCGGCCAGGTGATCGACGAGCTGCTCGAGCGCTCGGGGCCGCCCGAGGTGATCGTCGTCGACCCGCCGCGCGCCGGGCTCGCGGGCAAGGCGCTACGCCGGCTCGGCAGCATCGGTGCGCCACGGCTCGTGTACGTCTCGTGCAACCCGACGACGCTCGCCGGCGACGTGAAGATCCTGCGCGAGGAGTACGGCTACGAGCTGCTGCGCGCGACGCCGGTCGACATGTTCCCGCACACACCGCACGTCGAGACCGTCGCGCTGCTGGAGAAGATCGCCTAGCTCTGCACAGGCTTTGGTCGGCGCAGGCGCCGCCAGAGTAGGTCGACGTTCGGAGCGAAGAAGCCGAACGAGAGAAACGGCAGCGCCGGCAGGCCGCGCACGTCGATCGCGTACGCAAACACGATCGTGAAGCTGTACATGAACGTCATCGCGAACCAGGTCCAGAAGACGCGGAGGTTCCAGCGTGCGGCGGCCGCGAGGAAGAGCGCATAGAACAGCACGTCGGGCGGCCCCAGATTCACCGCATCGCCGCCGGTGCTGAGGAAGGCGATCGCAACCGCCGTGTAGGCGCCGGGATGGTCGTTGACGATCACCTTGGTCGGCCCCGCATAGACGGAGAAGATGTCGACGAGCGGGATCACGAACGCGACGAGCACGATCCACGACAACTCCTCGAAGAGGCGGATGAACGCCCAACCGGCGAAGACCGCGGCCCAGAGCTTCGCGAAGTTGCCCTCGAGCCCCCAGCCGAGCTGGGCGCAGCCGAACGCGACCAGCCCGAGCGCGATCGCGGCGGCGAACAGCCAGCGGTCGCGCCAGCGCGGCAGCGCGATCAGCGGCAGGAGCAGCGTGCCCGGCATGACGACGACCGAGACGAGCACGATCGCGGGCCAGAGCTCGAGGCGCGCCAGGTGGGGCGCGACGGCGAACCACGTGACGACGACGGCGGCGACGACGACGAAGGCCGCGACGCGCCGCGACGCCAATCTCCGACGCATCAGTACGGAGGCAGCTCGGCCCACCACGTGCCGAGCAGCTTGAAGGCATTCCAGAACGCCGTCTTCGACGGAGCCTCGTCGAGCGATTCGTCGATGTCGGGCGTCACGAGAGCCTGGATCGTCGGCGTGAAGCGCTGCAGCTCTCCCGTTGCGGGCCCGACTTCGGCCGCGAGTGGAAACGCGACCGTGTTGAGGAACGCGCGCGCCGGCTCGCCCATCACGACGACGAGCTTCGGCTGCACGATGTGGAGTTCGCGGAGCAGAAAGGGCCGCGACTCCTCCTCGTCGCCGTCCGCGAACTTGAGGCAGTTCGTCCTGTAGATCGCCATCGGATCGACATGGAGGCGCTGCAGCGACTTGAGCAAGGCGTTCCCGGCGCGACCGTAGAACGCGACTCCCTCCTGGAGCTCCGCCGCGCGCGGCGCGTGCTTCAGCAGGAAGACGTCGGCGAGCGGGTGCCCGGAGCCCACCACGGGCACGCGAGTGCCCGCACCGGCCTGGGCGACTTCGTCACCGAGAGCGTTGATCTCGGTGATCGCCTTCTGCAGGTACTTCTCGTAGATTTCGTCTGTCGCCACAGTCACAGGAGCCCCAACTGAGGTTCGCTCCTAGCGCACCCTTTCCTTGGCTTGGGCCACCCACTTGAGCCCTTGCAGGTACGCAAGCGACTTCGGGCGGCGCAGAATCTCGGCGCTTCGCAGTGAGACGAGAAACTCCTCCGGGCCTTGGAAACGACGCATTCGAACGGCGCCCGTGCCGACGCCCTGGAGCACGTGCGCGTCCGATCCCGCTGCCGCCGTAAGGTTGTACTTCCGGGCGAAGCGGAGCGCCTCGACGTTGTAGCCCTCGAACAGCAGGCGCGCGTTGTACACCTCGAAGATGTCGATCTCGCCGAGGTGGCGCTGCAGCGTCGCGGCGTCGGGAATGGCGTGTAGGCGGTCGAAGGGATGCGGGATGTACACGAGCCCGCCCTGGCCGCGGATCGCGGCGACCGTGTCGGCGAACGACATGCCGCGCGGGATCTCCTCCTTCAGGAAGAGGCCGATCACCTCGCCCTCGCCGCCGGTCTTCACCTCTTCGCCGGGAATCACGATCAGCTTGCGGCCGCGCGCCTTCTCTGCGGCTTCGAGTGCGCCGCCGAAGACGTTGTGGTCGGTGATCGCAATCGCGCCCAGACCTTCCAGGTCGGCGTGCTCGAGGAGCTCGTCGACCTCGATCGAGCAGTCGTGCGACCACGTCGTGTGCATGTGCAGGTCGACGACGATCCAGTCGCGCTCCTCCAGCGGCGCGGGACGGGCCACGGGGCGGCGGCGGCGCCCGAGCGACGCGTAGACCTGCTCGACGCGGTCGGCGAGTGCGCCGAAGCTCTGCGCGCGGGCGACGTCGAGCCCTTCCTGCACGCGGCGTGCGCGGAACGTCGCGTCCTCGACGAGCCGCGCGGCCTCGGCGGCGGCGAGCTCCGGCTGGAGCGCACGGCCCGGCGGCGCGGAGACAGCGGCACCCGCGGCCTGTGCTTCGAGCGACAGGCGGGGCAGTCCGTCGAAGGCGGGCACGAAGACGGCGGCGCCGCGGAGCACGGCCGCGCGGCTATCGGCGTCGAGCGCGGTGCGGACGTGGACGCGGCCTCGCAGCGTGCGGGGCAGCGCGGGGCGGCCGCCGAGCGGCCGGGTGCGGAGCAACACGAGCTCCCAGGTCGGCTGCGCTGCGAGCTCGCGCACCAGCGCCTTCAGCAGCGGGCGCTCGGCCTGCCGCCACTCGAGCACGAGCGCGTTGCGTTTCGGCCCAGGCGCGAAGAGATCGAGGTCGACCCCGGCCGGCACGACCGAGTACGTGCCGGGGAAGCGCAGTGCCGCCGCCGCCGCCGTTTCCGCGCTCGTCGCCAGCAGCGCGTCCAGCCGGCCGAGGAGCCGCTCCCGCTGCGCGCGGCCCGGCGGGTAGCCGAGGCGCTCGGGCGAGCAGAACGTCGCCGCGGTCAGCTCGGTCGAGTCGCGCAGCGCGAGATACGAGAGGCTCGGCAGTCCCGGCTCGAAACCGTGCACGACGTCGAAGGCGCCGTTCGTGAGCGCAATCGCGAGGTTGGCACGCACGCCGACCGGGACGCCGAGGCGGGTGCCGCGCGCGACCGGCACGGCGGGGCCGAGAGCGATCAGCTCGGCGTCGGCGCCGCTCGCCAGCGCGCGCCGGCCGGCGGCGAGGTCGCGCGCGCGGTTCGACGGCGCGAGCACCGTGACGGCGTGCCCGCGCGCGCGCAGCTCGCCGGCCAGTCCGGCGACGTGCTCGTTCACGTCGTGCGGCTGCGACCAGGCGAAAGGGGTTACGAGGGCGACGCGGAGTGCCATCCCGGCCTTCGAGTGTAGTAGCGCCGGCCGCGCCACCCGATGAGGCCGTGTCCGTAAGCCGACCTTGCTGCGAGAATTGTGACGATGACGGCAGCCTTCCGTCCGAGTTTCGCTGCTTCGCTTCGCGGCGGTGACGCGTGACCCCGATCCGCCTGCCGAGCCTCGACGTCCCGGAGGCTGCCAAGCGAGGGTTCAGCGAAGCCGACGTCCATTCGACGCTCTTCGAGCCGGACATGCAGATGCTCGGGTATCCGCCGCGTACGAGCAGCCAGGCGGACGGCGAATACTTCGTCGAGCAGCGATCGCTCGCGATCCATCGGCTCCGTTCCGGTCGCTCGACGGGGCGCTACGACGGGCTCTACCTCCTCGGCAACTCGCCGGTGGTGCTCTGCGAGATCAAACGCTACGAGTCCATCGATTCCGGGGCGGACTGGGAGCGCGCGAAGCGCCAGTTGATCGACTACGCGAAGAGCGAAGACTTCGCCGTTGCACCGCCGTTCCTCGTCCTCTACTGCGGCAAGCCGGAGCGGAACCGCCTCTTTCGCCGCAAGACCGTGGCTGACCCCACGCTCTTCGGCGAGGCGGAGTACGAGGAGCTCGACGAGCTCTGGAGCTGGGACCGCATCAAGGAGTTCCAGCTCCGCGGCGAGTTCGCGCTCGAGGAGGTCAGCCGCGACCGGCTGCTCGAGATCCTGCTCTATCACCTCGACCGCATCGAGGACGATATGCGCCCGCTCGTCGTGCACGGCGTCCAGGTGGTCTCGAGCCAGATGCCGGCGATCCTGACGGAGTTCGGCCAGTGGCTGGTCGCCAATGAGGCAGCGCGCGAGCGCCTCCGGCAGCTCTACGAGCGAAAGATTGCGGAGACCGCCAAGCCCGCGCAGGTCGTCGAGGAAATGGTGACGCAGGCAGCGTTGAACTACCTCAACAAGGTCTTCTTCCTGAACCTCTGCGAGGACCGCAACCTTCCGGGCTTCTATCGGATCATGCGCGAGTTCCTGCCGACGACGCGCTCGGAGACATCGCCGACGACCGCGGCCGTCTTCCTCGGACTCCTCCGCCGCAAGATCTACGACAGCGCCGGCGTGTGGCTGCCCGAGGAGGAGCGTGCCTACAAGGCGTTACGCCACGACCTTGCGGAGGACATCCGCGAGCGGGTGATCGAACAGAACAACTGGCGGGAGCTGATTCGCGTGGCCTTCGATTTTGCGGAAGAGAAGTTCCCGCTCGTCTATCGCGAGGACGCCTATGACTATTTCTATACGCGCACCGAGACGCTTGCCGAGCTCGTCTACGACCTGTCGACGAAGAGCTACTCGCGGCTGACCAACCGTCACGTCGGCGACATCTACCAGGGCCTTCTCTCGTCTCGGCGCCGGCGGCCTCAACAGGCACGACTCGGCGCGTTCTACACGCCGCA
>JANMWV010000133.1:0-5890 GCA_031394165.1 Actinomycetes bacterium | reverse complement strand
GCCGGGGATGACATCACCGATCGCCCAAACACCGGGGATTGTCGTGCGCAGGTCAGGGCTGGTTTCGATTTGCCCACGCGCGTTGGGAGCAAGCCCGATCGCGTCGAGGCCGAGGCCTTCGGTGTTGGGGCGGCGGCCGATCGAAACCAGCACGCAATCGGCTTCGAGAGTTTCACTCGCGCCGCCAGCGGAAGGCTCCAGCGTCAGCGTGGCCATGCTGCCCTTGACCGTAACCCCGGTTACCTTGGTGCCGAGCCTGATCAACATGCCTTGCTTCTTGAAGATCTTGGCGGCTTCCTTGCGCACGTCCATGTCCATCCCGGGACACATGGCGCGATTGTTGGATCGGACACTGTCGGTAGTCCCAACATCGGCGGCGGTGGTAGCCGAGCGAGGTCTCATCGCGAGATGTGCCTGGTGCGGACTCATTCGCGTCGACGGGAGCTGGTTGGATCCGGACGTGAGACCTCACCCTCTCGACCCCCCGGAACCGCCGCCCGAGACCCACACCATCTGCCCCGACTGCATAGGCCACCTACGAATGGCGGCTCTCAGGCACTAGAGAAGACGACTATGCGGCGCGAGTTCCCTCCGGGGGACGGTCCCGCGCTGTGAGTGTGGTCAGTAGGTCCCGTCTGGGGCTGTTGTCAGGGTGGTGGCTCAGGTCGGCTCGGTGAAGCTGCCTGGGCTGCTGTCGGTCGCCCGCCACTCGGGCGCTCGCTTGTGGGCTGCGTCTGCAAGCGCGCGGCCCACGCCCTCGGCATCGAGGTCGGTCGTGTAGACCGGCGAGCCCGGCTGCTGGCGCCAGGAGTTCTCGATCCCGCCGGCGTCCACACCGTCGAACCCGAGCTCGTCGACGAGCCGAAGCACCACCGCCTTCGCTGCCTCGTCGTCGCCTGCGACGGGCAGGGCGATGCGGCCCGGGGCCCCCGCGGGCTTGCCGTTCTCGAGCAGGTGCTGCGCGTAGATGTTGTTGAACGCCTTGATCACCGGGTGCCCGAGCTGCTGCTCGACCCACCGGCTCTCGGTTGTCCCGTCCTCGATCCCGTCGATGCGGCCGTCGCGCTGCTGCGGGTAGTAGTTGCCGGTGTCGACGACGACCACGTCCTCCTTCGCGCCAGCGAGGATGTTGTCCGGCAGATCGGGCACGTTGGTCTGCGGGATCGTCACGACAACGACGTCCGCGCCGCGTGCCGCCTCGGTCACGGCGACCGCGGTCGCGCCCGTCTCCTGCGCCAGGTCCGCGATCGTCTCGGGCCCGCGCGAGTTCGCCACGGAGACGTCGTGCCCGAGCTCGGTCAGACGGCGCGTGAGGGTGCCGCCGATGTTGCCTGCGCCGATGATCCCGATCTTCATTGTCTACTCCTTGTTCCGGTCCGGTCATGCAGGGTGTGTCGCAGCGAAAACTTGGTCGGATGCGAGAATCGTGCTTTGCAATCGCCTAGCGCTTCGTGACGGTGCGCCGCCCGCTGCTCTTTGCCGCCGCGGCGGCCGGCTTGGTCGCGTCGACGATCTCCGCGCCGTTCACGGCCTTCGCCAGCGAAGACGCGGCCCGCTTCGTGCTCGCCTTGTCGTCGAACTGTCCGCTCTGCAACAGCCTCTCCCCGCTCCTGTTCAGCACGACGAAGCGGAACTTCTCGCCACGCTTGCGAATCTCAATCTTCCCAGCCATCATCGTCCTCCTCGTCGTGATTGGAATCGAGTCTATGTGGCTTGAAGCCAGGACGTTCCCGCCGGTGCCGCGGCTCGGTCGCGTCCCTGAACCAACGCCGTCAAAGACGCGTCGGCCTCGCGCCTACGGCTGAGCGCGAGTTACGAGAACGGTCGTCTCCGGCAGGCCGAGATGATGGGTGCTCTACAACTCTTCGAACTCGTCGCCTGAGTCGGCGGACGAACCGAGCTGGCGACGCGGCGGGGGCATGACGATCTTCGGGTACATGACGCGGAAGTAGTCGCCGAACTTGTGTCCGACCCGTTTCGCTTGGCGCGGGCTCAGCCGCTTGTAGCGACCGTCGTAGCTCCACAGGTGGTTGTCGCCGTCAATGTTACGGGCGACCCAGATGAACGTGGCCGAGCTTCCACGCGGACCGATCCCGAGATCGACATGCGCGGGCGGAGCGCCAGGCTGTAGGTGACCGGTTCCGACAACGCCTCCGTACTTCGTGTTCCCATCGACGCCGAGATACATGAGCGCGACGGCCAAGCCCGGACCGGCACTCACGAACTCGATGGATTGCGAGCCGCCACCGACACCGACGTATTCCGGTCATTGGAGGAATCCGGCGGACACGTTCACCTCCGCGGCGCCCGGAGAGGACATCGTGATGCACATCGCGGCGGAGCAGGACGTCGACCTTGTCGTCGTCGTCGTCGGCACGCCATAGCCGCTCGAGGACGCCGCGCTCGAGCCCATCCTGAGAGGCGCGAGCTGCGACGTCGCCTGCTGGAGCGAGAGACGCCTCCTCGGACCGGGCGCGTGCTGGTCCCGTTCACCGGCGCCGAGCACGACTGGGCCGCAGTCGAGCTCGTAGCCTGGATCGCGGCTGCTGGCGGTTCTTCACTCGTGCTCGCCGGACCCGGGCCCGACGAGGTGAG
Source organism: Actinomycetes bacterium (assembly GCA_031394165.1). Classification (GTDB taxonomy): domain Bacteria; phylum Actinomycetota; class Thermoleophilia; order Gaiellales; family Gaiellaceae; genus Palsa-739. The sequence continues at coordinate 3,295 of JANMWV010000133.1, read as the reverse complement.
CGGCACGAGGGACGCGAGCCGCCTTCTCGCGCATGCATCGCTTGCCGTTCAGCGTGGGCTCGGCGTGGCGGCCGAGCCGTTGCTCGTCCCACCGTGGCCGTACCGCGGCACGCTCGACGGGAAGCGGGCTCCCTGGCCGACAGGGCCAGAACTGCACTTCGACTGGATGGACATGGACTCCGATTGACGGACCTCGCACCGCTGTCGAGGGTCGACCACGCGGCCCGACCCTCGACGTGTGTGCCTGCGTTAGCCGGTCGGCGCCAACACGCTGAACGGGTACGGCGTCACGTCGACGACCCTCAGTCGTCGGAGAGCGGCGCTTCGGCGCGCGCTCGATCCATCGCGTCGATCAGCGGGCGCACCTGCTCGACGTAGAAGTCGCGTCCGAGCATGTCCGCGAACGAGTCACCGACGATCATCACAACCTCTTCAAGTGCGTGTCCAGCAAATTCGACGTAGGTCGCCCGAATGTTCACGCTCGGGTGCGGCCCGTAGGCGAACCTGCGAAGCGCTGGCGCCACGGCCTCGTCCATCGTCAAGCGCCGATGATGGGCGCCCTTCGACATCAGCCCGTAAATCTCACTGCCGAGCTTGACTACGTCGCCGTCATGAGGCTCGATGCCCGCTGCCTCCATCCGTTCGTCTGCGAGTGCTTGCTTCCGTCCCTGAACTGCGCGAGCCTCCCACGGAGCGATGTAGTCACCCGCAAGCCAGCGCCGTAAGACGTCTTCCTCTTCGTGGAAAGCGAGCGCCGAGAGCAGCTGTGCTGCTTCGTGCAGCGCACGCAGTGTTCCGATCGCTTCCGACGCGAAGCCGCCGCGAAGATCGTGCAGCAGGACGTTGCTGATCGCGAGGCAGCGCCCGCCCATCTCCCAGATCGCCGCCCAGCGGGTGTCGGCGCGCATTTCGATGTCCGTGTCGTCGGCGAGCGAGCGGTGCACGGTGATGAGCGCGTCGACTGCGGCTTGGTAGACCTCGATGTGCAGGTCGATCGACGGCTGGGCGACTCGGTCCAGCATGGCCGCGTCGGCGTCAGCCTCGGCGCGGTTCGCGATGACCTCCGCAAGTAGCTCTTGTGCCTGGATCGGCGGCTCGAAGTCGGGCACGGCGCCACGACGGTACTCAGCCGGTCGGATGCGGCCTGTGAGGCGCGCCGCCTGATTCGCCCCCGCGTTCAGCCGTTCGGGACCGCGCCGCTTGTCGGCACATCGACGCGCGGCACCGACTCGATGATCGTGCCGTCGCCGATCCTCGCGCGGGCGGCGTGCTCGACGTCGACCCCGGCGGGCACGCTCCCGACCGGCAGCCACGTCTCCCACTCGTGCCGCGGAGCGATTGTCACCGGCAGCGGCTTGACGAGCACGCCGAGCTGCCCGCCCGGCGTCTCGATGTAGACGTGTGTCACCTGCACCGTCTGCTCGGGCGAAGCGTTCCAGACGTTCAGGAAGTACGCGTCGAGCGGCTGTGCGAGCGGTTGGCCATTGAGGATCGTGAGCACGGCGCGATGGACGCGCAGATGCACCTCGGTACGCTTGCGTCGTCGGTCGAGCAGGCGGTCAGCGAACCAGGTCACCAGGCTGCTCATGCAGCTCTCGACGGTACGCCGGGTGTCGGCTGGCACGAGTCGAAAGGGGCACGTCGGCGCGCGCTATTCGCGGTCCGCTGGCACGTAGCTGACACATTCGTATCTTCGGGCGGTTCCCTCACTCGCAGACTGGGAGGGAACCGTCGCGCTTGCAGCATCTTTCGCTAGTGGGCGCACCTGGGATCGAACCCGATAGATGGTCTCCAGTGGCGCACGGCCACGGGTTCATCGCCGTGACGAGCATCCGCGGCCACAGCAATCCAACCGGCTACCGGCCGCGGCCACCGAAGCGAACCTGCCAGTAACGCGAACCTCATTACCGAGTGCGCGCGGCCGGCCCGTGAAATGTCAAGGGTCGACCTGAACGACAGCTACGCACGCAAGCGTCGCGCGGCATTGTCTCAAGAAGGCCAGTATCGGACCTTATCTCCGCACCTGAAAGCCTACGATCAGGCCCTCGAATGGGCACAAATGGGCACTGGCGAGCCGCTGACCGTGCCGACGTTCGACGTTCAGGCAACAAAAAACCCCATGTAGCGGGGTTTTTCAAGAGCGGATGATGGGACTCGAACCCACGACCTTCTCCATGGCAAGGAGACGCTCTAGCCAACTGAGCTACATCCGCGAGCGGGCGCAGTATAGCCGCGCGCCGGTAGAGCTAGGGCGCGTCGAGAGCCTCGTTGACGAGCTGGTCGGCCAGCTCGTTGTGCTCCCGCCGCACGGCCGTGTAGCCCACGTTCCCCACTTGACCGGCGAGGCGCCCGGCCCGCGACCACAGCTCCTGGAGCGCCGCGTTCTTTACGCGGTACTCGCCCCGCATCTGCTTGACCATCAGCTCGGAGTCGGAGACGACCTCGACCTCGTCGACGCCGAGCTCGAGCGCCTTCTCGAGGCCGGCGATGAGCGCGCTGTACTCGGCGACGTTGTTCGTCGCGATGCCGATCTTCGCGCCGTGCGCTGCGAGCACCGTGCCGTCGTCGGCTTCGAGCACGTAGCCGTACGCCGCCGGGCCGGGGTTGCCGCGCGCGCCGCCGTCGGTCGAGAGCTTCGCTCTCACGCCTCGAGCTCCACGAGCCCATAGAGCTCGTACGCCACCTCTTCGTACGGATGGGCCGCGCGCAGCGCAGCGACCACGTCGCGCGCACGGTCGGCCGGGACGACGGTCTCGACGCGCAGCTCCGACACGCGCTCCTCCCTGCCGACGCGGCCGATCGACGGATCCGCGCCCTCGCCCGCGAGGAACGTCCCCGTGCCGGCGGTGTACCACGAGCAGCGCTCGTAGTCGCCGATCCGTCCCGCTCCCGCCTCGAAGACGGCTGCGCGCGTCGCGTCGAGCGCCTCGCGCGGCACGAACCAGACGAGCTTGTGCAGCGCTGCCACGGGCCCGGCCGCTACTCCGTGAGGTTGTCGATCTGCGCGCGCTGGAGCTTCCCCGAGTAGTCGACGTAGATCGACTTCCACTCGGTGAAGACGTCGAGCGCGGCCTGCCCGGCTTCGCGGTGCCCGTTGCCGGTGTCCTTCGTACCGCCGAACGGGAGGTGCACCTCGGCGCCCGTCGTTCCGGCATTGATGTACGTGATGCCGGCGACGAGATCGCGCATCGCACGGAACGCCTTGTTGACGTCGCGCGTGAAGATCGACGACGACAGCCCGAACCTGATGCCGTTCGACACGCGAACCGCCTCGTCGAAGTCCCGCACCTTGATC
>JANMWV010000117.1:0-6839 GCA_031394165.1 Actinomycetes bacterium | reverse complement strand
TTGCACACCGTCATCAACGTGTCGCAGCCCGTCGCCTCCGCGTAGGAAAGGATGCGCGCATTCAGGTGAAGGTAGTAGTCGGGCTCCGCCTCGTGGATATCGCCGGCGCCGCAGCACGTGACCGACTCGAGCTCGTGCAACTCGATGCCGAGCTTCGGCGCGAGCGCCTGCGTCGAGATGTCGAGCTCCTTCGCCGAAAGCGATGCGAGACAGCCCTTGTAGTACGCGACCTTCACGCTCATGCCAGCTCCGGCACCGGCCAAGCCGGCACCTCCGCTCTCTGAGCCTCCGTCGAGCCTACGGCTCATGCGCTCTCCTTCGTCGGTTCGGGCTCGGGCTTGTCGGGCTCGGGCAGGTACGGCGTCGGGTAGTTGCCGCCCTTGCCGTAGGCACCTTCGGTCCCGCCGGCGTCATGCGCCAGGTGCATCAGCGCATGCTCGCCCTGGACGATGCCGAGCGCGCCATCGCGACCCTGCTCCTTCACGAGGTCGAACAGCGCGCGCGACTCGTGGACCTCGGCCGCGACGTGCGGCGGGAACGGCGGTGGGACCTTCCCTTTGACAGCGAGGCCCATTGCGAACTTGATCTCCTTGATCGACGAGACAACCCCCTGCGTCTTCGGCACGAGCTCGGTCTCGCGCAGCCAGCCCGTCGTCTTCGCCGACGTGACGAACCACTTCGCGTGGCGTGCGCCCATGTCGCGGTCGATGCCGTTGTGCATCGCCTCGGCGCCGAGCTTTGCGATCGCGTCGCGCGGGTCGACGCCTTTCGGGCAGCGCTCCTGGCAGAAGTAGCAGCGCGTGCAGTCCCAGAGGCCATGCTCCTCGGAGTAGGTCTCGAGCCGCTCGACGGTCGCGCCGTCACGCGCGTCGCCGACAAAGCGCATCCCTTTCGCAAGCGCCGCCGGACCGAGGAAGTCCGGGTCGGCCTCCATCGAGTTGCACTCCGAGACGCAGCAGCCGCACATGATGCAGAGCGACTCCTTGTGGATCGTCTCCATCCGCTTCTGCGAGACGACGTTCTCGCGCTCCGCGGCCTGGTCGTAACCCGGCTTCAGGTACGGGTCGACCGCACGGATCTTGGCCCAGAACGGCTCCATATCGACGACGAGATCTTTGACGATCGGCAGGTTCCCCATCGCCGAGATCACCGGCACATGACCGGCCTGCGCGATCTCGTACATGCGCGTCTTGCAGGCGAGCACGGCGCCACCGTCCATGCGCATGCCGCAGGAGCCGCAGATCATCATCCGACAGCTCTTGCGATAGGCGAGCGTGCCGTCCTGACGCTCCTTGACGATGTCGAGGCAGTCGAGGAGCGTCGCCTCTTCCGGCGCGTCGAGCTCGTACTCGCGCAGCGCCTTGTCGCCCGACTTCGAGTCGTAGCGCCAGATCTTCAGCCCGACCTTCACGCCGCTACCCCGACCCTGTTCCGGCAGCGCCGGCGATCTGCCCGAGCAGCTTCGACGCGTCGGCTGTCTTCGCCGCGGGCGGCGCTTTGATCTTCAGCTTCGCTCCGAAGCCGAAGGAATCGACAGACATCCGGAACGACACCGCCGGGCCCGCCGCCTGCACCTTGAGGTGATCAACGTGAGCAGAAATCCGGCGGACGTACGACGAGCCGTCGATCCAGATATCGAGCGGGATCTTCTTCAGACCGACCTGCTTCACACCTTGCAGGAACGCCGCCTGCTGCGACTTCGGCAGAGCGAGAGCGAAGCTGGAGATGTCGACCGAGCCGGAGTAGTGGGTCGCCGGCGTGCCGCGCACCTTGTCGGAACCGACCTTCTCGACGTTGACCGCGCCCGTGAGCGCGGCGAGAGCCTGCTTCTGGCCGATCGTCGAGAGCTCACCGAGATTGGCACCGCCGGTCGTTGACTTCGGCAGCGTCCGCGGGTCGAGCTTCAGCCACTCCTTGCCCGGAGCGAGCTGCTTCGCGAGCGCCGCGAGGTGGACGTAGAGGACGTTGTGCACGACGACGATGTCGATCGTCGGCGGTAGCGCCGCACCACCCGCGAGCGCGCCGAGCGACTTCGTGAGCGCGCCGAGGTTCAGGTGGACGATGGCGCTCCCGTGCCGGGAATCGGCTGCGCCCGAGCCCGTGAGCGAGATCGCTCCGCCCGGCAGGCCCGTGACGCCCGAGACGGTGAACGCGAACGTGAACCGAGAGCTGCCTGCGGCAGCAGTCTTCGCCAGGGCCGCCTGCAGAGGCGACGCGCTGCCCTGCCGCGCGAGCGCGGTGCCGGAGATTCCCCCCGCCGCGATGATGACGACGAGTGCTGCAAATCGGAGAGTGCGTGTACGAGAGAGCATCAGTACGTCCTTTCCATCGGCTCCCACTTCGTCATCCGGACCTCTTTGTACGAGAGCTCGGGCGCGCCGTCCTGCCAGCGCACGATCGAATGCTTGAGGAAGTTCTCGTCGTCGCGAGTCGGGAAGTCGTACGGCCGGGAGTGCGCACCGCGGCTTTCCTTGCGGGCGACCCCGGCCGTCAGCATGCACGCACCGAGATCGATCGCGTTCCCGAGCTCGATCGCCTGCGTCAGGTCGTTGTTGAACACGTCGCCCTTGTCGTCGACGAGGACGTTCGCGTAGCGCTCCCGCAACGCGTCCACGTCGTCGATCGCCGTCAGCATCTGCTGCTCGCGGCGGAAGACGCCGAAGTTCTCGAACATCGTCGAGCCGAGATCGTCGCGGATCTGCCACGGGCGCTCGCCTTTCGTCCGGCCGAGCAGCGTTTTGAGGTCGCGGTCCGCGTCGCCGAGCTGTGACTCCGCCGGCCCACTCCCGTTCGAGCCCTCCGCAAGCGCCCACTCCGCGGCGTGCTGCCCAGAGCGACGGCCGAAGGTGATCGTCTCCATCAGCGAGTTGCCGCCGAGCCGGTTCGCGCCGTGCACCGAGACGCACGCATTCTCGCCGGCCGCATAGAGGCCCTCGAGTTCGGTGCGGCCCCACTCGTCGGTCTCGACGCCGCCCATGTGGTAGTGGGCGCCCGGGCGAACGGGAACGGGCGCGTAGATCGGGTCGACGCCGGCGTAGACCATCGAGAGCTCGCGCGAGCCCGGAAGCCGGTCGAGGATCTTCTCGGCGCCAAGATGACGCATGTCGAGGAAGACGGAGCCGTTGACGCCGCGGCCCTCGTCGATCTCGGTCTGCTCGGAACGCGAGACGACATCGCGCGAGGCGAGCTCGAGCGCGTTCGGCGCGTAGCGCGCCATGAAGCGCTCGCCGTCCTTGTTGATCAGGTAGGCGCCCTCGCCGCGGCAGCCTTCGGTGAGCAGGATCCCGGTCGGGTACATCGTCGTCGGGTGGAACTGCATGAACTCCATGTCCTTCAGCGGCAGCCCCGCGTAGAGCGCCATCGCCATGCCGTCTCCCGTGCAGGCATACGCGTTCGTCGTGGTCCGGTAGATGCGACCCGCGCCGCCCGTCGCAAGCACGGTCGCACCGCCGCCGACGAGCTTCAGGCCACCGTGCAGGAGGTCCCAGCAGATCACACCGCTGCAGCGCCCGCCGTCGGCGACGAGCCGCCACGCGAAGTACTCCTCGTAGACCGTCAGCCGCGACGCGTCCTGCGCAACGCGCTTCATCAGCTGCTCGTAGAGGACGTGGATCAGGACATGGCCGGTGATGTCCGCGGCGAACACAGTCCTCGGCGAGCCGGCCGCGCCGAACGGCCGCTGCGCCAGCCGGCCGTCCTCGTTGCGCGAGAAGACGGCGCCCCAGTGCTCGAGCTGGTAGATGTCACCGGGCGCCTCGCGCGTGAAGATCTCGATCGCGTCCTGGTCGCCCAGGTAGTCGGAGCCCTTGACTGTGTCGAACGCGTGCATCTCGGGACTGTCCTCGGCGGTGTTGCCGAGTGCCGCGTTGATTCCGCCTTCCGCGGCGCCGGAGTGGCTGCGCGTCGGATGCAGCTTCGAGACGACGCCGACGTTCGCACCGTTGTCGAAGGCCTCGATCGCGGCGCGCATGCCTGCACAGCCGGCGCCGATCACGAGCACGTCGTGCGTCTCACCCATCGCGCCGGACGCTATCGAAACGACTGGCTCTGCCGCGCCGTCAGGCGACAGGCCCGGCGGCGGCGATCGCCGAGCCGGCGACTTCGGCGAACTGCTCGAAGTTCTCGTGGAACAAGCCGGCCAGCTCCCGCGCCTTCGCGTCGTAGGTAGCCGGGTCGCTCCACGTCGACCGCGGGTCGAGCAACCGCGGGTCGACGTCCGGGACTGCGAGCGGCACCGCGACGCGGAAGGTCTCGTCCGTCCTGTACTCGACGCCGGCTAGCTCGCCCGAGAGCGCCGCCTTGAGCAATGCCCGCGTCGCCGCGATCGGCATCCGCTCGCCCTCGCCGAACGGCCCGCCGGTCCAGCCGGTGTTGACGAGCCAGACCGTCGCACCGTGCGTATCGAGCTTCTCACCGAGCATCCGGGCGTAGACGGACGGCAGCAGCGGTAGGAACGGGGCACCGAAGCAGGTCGAGAACGTCGGCTGCGGCTCGCGTACCCCGATCTCCGTCCCGGCCAGCTTCGCGGTGAAGCCCGAGAGGAACCAGTAGAGCGCCTGGTCGCGGGTCAGCCGCGCGATCGGCGGCAGGATGCCGAACGCGTCGGCGGTGAGAAACACCACCGAGCTCGGGTGGCCCGCCTGTTTCGCGGGTAGCGCGTTCGCGATCTCCTCGAGCTTGTAGGCGGCGCGCGTGTTCTCGGTCTTCGAGCCATCGTCGAGATCGACGACACCGTGCTCGTCGACCACGACGTTCTCGAGGATCGTGCCGTAGGTGTGCGTCGTGCGGAAGATCGCCGGCTCCGCCTTGGCCGACAGGCGGATCACCTTCGCGTAGCAGCCGCCCTCGATGTTGAAGACGCCCGTGTCGCCCCAGCCGTGCTCGTCATCGCCGATCAACTGGCGCTCCGGGTCGGCGGACAGCGTCGTCTTGCCGGTTCCCGAGAGGCCGAAGAAGACCGCGACCGAGTCGTCGCTGCCGACGTTCGCGGAGCAGTGCATCGACAGGACGCCCTCTCGTGGCAGCCGGTCGTTCATCACGGTGAAGATCGACTTCTTGATCTCGCCGGCGTAGAACGTGCCGCCGATCACGACCTCGGAACGGCTTGGATGGAGCACGACGAACGTCCCGCTTCGCGTGCCGTCCGCCTCGGGCACCGCTTCGACGGTCGGCGCGTGGAGCACGACTGCCTGCGGCTCGAAGTCGACGAGCTCGGCAGCTGTCGGCTCGATGAACAACGTCTTCGAGAAGAGGGCGTGATACGGGCTGTCGGTGACGACGCGCACGGAGATCCGATGCGCCGGGTCGGCTCCCGCGAACGCGTCGACGACGTAGACGGCCGGCTGCGCGTCGAGATGCGCAACGACCTTCGCGCGCAGCCCGTCGAACTGGTGCTCGTCCAGGGGCCGATTGACGCCGCCCCACCAGATGCGATCCTCCGAGCCCGACTCGCGCACGATGAACTTGTCGTTCGGCGAGCGGCCCGTGTGCTTGCCGGTGTCGACCGCGAGCGGCCCTCCTTCGACGATCTGGCCGTCACCGCGCCGCACGGCGTCCATGTACAGCTGCGACACCGTCGGGTTCCGCAGCACGGAACCCTGCGGAGATAGCCCGTGCTCCGCGAGATCCGTGGCGCTGCGGCTCGGTGTCATCGTCATCCAAGGCTCCTCTGTCGGTGTCGCGAAGCGGACCTGCGCAGGCGAAGACCTGGACTGCCGACCGTCGTCGCCCGGAGAACGGCCGCATGGTACGCGCGGCTCGCTCGCGGCGCGTCGATGGTCAGGCGAGGAGCGCGGCGTCGGCGTCACGTGAGACGAGCGCGGCATAGCGACCCCCGCGCGACACGAGCTCGTCGTGCGTCCCCACCTCGGCCACCCGACCCCCGTCGAGCACGACGATCTGGTCCGCGTCGCGCACCGTCGAAAGGCGGTGGGCGATCGCGATCGTCGTCCGCCCCGCCGCGAGCTGCTCGAGCGCCTCCTGCACGAGCCGCTCGGTCTGGGTGTCGAGCGACGAGGTCGCTTCGTCGAGAACGAGGATCGGCGGGTTGCGCAGAACAGTCCGCGCGATCGCGATCCGCTGCTTCTCGCCGCCGGAGAAGCGGTAGCCGCGCTCGCCGACGACCGTGTCGTAGCCGTCGGGCAGGGTCGAGACGAGCTCGTGGATCTGCGCGACCCGCGCTGCGTCTTCGACCTCCTCGTCGGTGGCCTCCGGCTTCGCGAAGCGCAGGTTCTCGCGCACCGTGGCGTGGAAGAGGTAGGTCTCCTGCGACACGACGCCCACAGCGGCCGCGAGCGACTCGAACGTCAGCTCCCGCACGTCGACGCCGTCGATCGCGACCGTCCCTTGGTTTGCGTCGTAGAGCCGCGCGACGAGGTAGCCGGCCGTCGTCTTACCCGAGCCGGTCTCGCCGACGATCGCGGTCGTCGTCCCGGACGGCACCGAGAACGACACCTCTTCGAGCGTCCACGCATCGTCGTCGTAGCGGAACCAGACACGTTCGAACGACACATCGCCCCGCGGTCGCCCGAGCGCTCGCCCGCCTTCCTCGATGTCAACCGGCACGTCGAGGTAGTCGAAGACGCGATCGAAGAGCGCAAGCGAGCTCTGCACCTCGACGGCGACCCCGAGCAGCCCGCCGATCGGGAAGAAGAGGCGCGACTGGAGCGTCGTGAACGCGACCAGGGTGCCGATCGAGATCGCTGAGCTGCCGTTCGAGATCGCGAGACCGCCGAACCAGTAGACGGCCGCGGGCATCACCGCGAAGGTCATCTGGATCGACGCCATCATCCAGCGGCCGGTCATGCGACTGCGCACCTCGAGCGCGGAGAGGCGCGCCG
>JANMWV010000100.1:0-4712 GCA_031394165.1 Actinomycetes bacterium | reverse complement strand
CTCGAGCGCCCGAACGAGATGCCCGCCGATGAATCCCCGGCCGCCGCCGGTCACGAAGACCTGCATGCGGCCATTGTGAGGCAACGCCAACGGTCTGACGTCGCGGAGCGGAGCTTGCTCCGCGCAGCAGTGATACGCCAGCCGTGAGCGCGACACAGAAGGGGGCCCACGGGGGAAACGAGTTTCCCCCGTGAAGCGAGCGAAGCAATGCGAGTGCGCCCGGCACGATTCGAACGTGCGACCTCTGCCTCCGCAGGGCAGCGCTCTATCCCCTGAGCTACGGGCGCGGGGAGGCGACAGTGTAGCCGCGGCCCGGCGCGGCCAGACCGGGCGCGGCGCGAAGCGCCCCCGGTTGCGCGCGATCGATGTAATGGTCACAGTTGCGCAATATGGCCGACCGGACACTCGAGGTCGCCGTCGTCGGCGCGGGCGTCGTCGGGCTGGCGATCGCCCGCGAGTTGCGCAGCCGGGGCGCGCGCGTCGCCGTCTTCGAGCGAACCGGGATCGGCGCGGGCGCGTCCGGCGTCCAGCCCGGCGGGGTGCGCCAGCAGTGGGGCACGCCCGTCGCCTGCCGCCTCGCCCGCGAGTCGGTGGCGTTCTACGCCGACGCGGACGAGCGGCTCGACGCGCGGGTGCCGCTCGGATTCCGCGCCTGCGGCTACCTGTTCGTCGCACACACCGACGCGACGCTCGCCCGCCTGGCCGCCAACGTCGCGCTGCAGCAGGCCGAAGACGTGCCCTCGCGGATTGTCACGCCCGCCGAGGCCGCCGACCTCGTCCCCGGCCTGCGCACCGACACGGTCGCGGGCGGGGCGTGGTGCGGCGAGGACGGCTACTTCGACCGGCCGCAGGGCGTCGTCGAGGCGTTCGGCAACGGGCTCGACATCCGCATCCACACCGTCGAGTCGCTCGAGCCGAAGCTCGCGGACGTCGTCGTCGTCGCAGCCGGGGCCGAGACCGCCGACCTCGTTCGCCCGCTCGGCGTCGAGCTTCCGATCGGACGGGAAGACCGCTTCCTCTTCCTCAGCGAGCCGATCCGCGAGCGGCTCCTCGACCCGCTCGTCGTCTCCGCCGAGCGTCGCTTCGCAGCGAAGCAGCTCGGCGACGGCCGCGTGCTCTCGAGCGACCTGGGGGCGCGCGGAGACGAATCGCAGCGGGAGGCGTGGCGCGCCAACGTCCGTGCAGGGATCGACGAGCTCGTGCCGTCGCTCGCCTACGTGCCGTTCCCCGTGCTCGTGCGCGGGGAGTACGACGTCACGCCCGACCACCAGCCGATCCTCGGACGCGTCGCCGACGGGATCTACGTCGCCGCCGGCTTCAGCGGCCACGGGTTCATGATCGCGCCGGCCGTCGCGCGCATCGTCGCCGACGCGGTGACCGGCGGCCCGGACGATCCCGCGCTCGGCATCCTCGACGCCGCGCGGTTCGCGGAGGACCGCCTCGTGCCGGAGCCACAGCTGGTCTAGTGCGCTGATGTTCTGGCAGCTCGCCGCAAACGGCCTCGTCACCGGCTCCGTGATCGCAATCTCCGCGGTCGGCGTCTCGCTCGTCTACGGGATCCTGCGCCTCGTCAACTTCGCGCACGGCGACTTCATGGCGTTCGGGGCGCTCGCCGCGTACGCGTTCAACGGCCCGCTCGGGCTCGGGATGATCCCGTCAACGCTGCTCGGCATGCTGGCCACCGCAGTGCTCTCACTCGCTCTCGACGTGACGCTGTGGCGCCCGCTGCGCGCACGGCGCGCCGGCTTCATGAGCCTGTTCCTCGCCTCGATCGGGCTCGCCCTCGTGCTGCGCCAGGTTCTGCTGCTCGCGTACGGCCCGCAGCCGCAGACCTACGCGGTGAACCAGTTCAAGGTGTACGTAATCGGCAGCGTCCGCCTCTCGCAGCCTCAGGTCATCACCATCGCCGGCGCGTCGATCGCGATCGTCTCGATCGGGCTCTTCCTGGCCCGCACGAGCGTCGGCCGAACGATGCGCGCCCTCGCCGACGATCGAGCGCTCGCTGCGATCTCGGGCATCGACGTCGGCCGCGTGATCACCTACACGTGGATCCTCTCGGGCCTGCTCGCGGGACTCGCCGGCGTGTTCGCGGGCCTCGTGCAGTCGTCGTTCGACCCGAACTTCGGCTTCCAGCTCCTGCTGCCGGTGTTCGCGGCGGTCGTGCTCGGCGGGATCGGCAGCGCCTACGGCGCGCTCGCGGGCGGGCTTGCGCTCGGGCTCGCGATGGAGCTCTCGACGTGGACGTCGCTGTTCGGCGGCGTCAATCCGGTCTACAAGCCCGTCGTCGCCTTCGTCATCCTCGTCGCCGCGCTGATGGTGCGGCCGCAGGGTCTCTTCGGACGGGCGAGGGTCGTGTGAACGCGCTCGCGAGCGGGAGCTTCTGGGCGTTCGTCGGCGTCGTCGCCGGCATCTACACGATCCTCGCGCTCGGCCTCCAGGTGCAGTTCGGCTTCACCGGGTTGCTCAACTTCGGGCAGGTCGCGTTCATGGCGATCGGCGCGTACGGGATGGCGATCCTCGTCGTCAAGGAGGGCTGGAGCACGTGGCTCGCCGCGCCGCTCGGGGTCGTCGCCGCCGGAGCCGCGGGCCTGCTGCTCGGACTGCCCGCGCTGCGGCTGCGCTCGGACTACTTCGCGATCGTGACCATCGCGTTCAGCGAGATCGTGCGCTACGTGGCGACGAACGAGGACTCGCTCACCGGCGGCTCCCAGGGAACGATCGCGCTCGGCAAGACGGGCAGCGCCGCGCAGTACAACGGCCAGTGGGAGCGATTCCAGGCGCACGTTCAGGGCTGGCTCGGCGTCGGCTCGAAGGACGTCGCGATGCTCGTGATCGTGTGGAGCGCCGCAGTCGTACTGCTGACGCTCGTCTGGCTCGCAGTCCGCACGCCGTGGGGCCGCGTGCTCCGCGCGATCCGCGAGGACGAGGACGCGGCCGCATCGCTCGGGAAGAACGTGCTCGCGTACAAGCTCCAGGTGCTCGTGATCGGCTCGGCGCTCGCCGGTGTCGCCGGCTGCTTCTACGCGTGGCAGTTCTCGTACTTCAGCCCCGACGACTTCCAGCCCCTCCTCACGTTCTTCGCGTGGATGATCGTCATCCTCGGCGGTCTCGGGCGCGTGTGGGCCGTGCCGGTCGGCGCCGCCGTCTTCGGCTTCCTCTTCGCCGGCACCCGCTTCCTCGACTTCCCGCCGCTCTCCTATCTCAGCGGCGCCGACCGCGCGTACCTGCGCCTGATCGTGATCGGGCTCGTGATCATCGGGCTCGTGCTCCTACGGCCGCAGGGCCTGCTCGGCAAGCGCGACGAGATGGTGCTCGAGTGAGCGCGCACCTCGAGGTACGCGACGTCGTGCGCGCCTACGGCGGCGTACGTGCGGTGGACGGCGCCAGCCTCGACGTCGAGGCAGGCTCGATCACCGGCCTGATCGGGCCCAACGGCGCCGGCAAGTCGACGCTCTTCAACTGCATCTCCGGATTCGTGCGCGCGCACGCAGGTCAGGTGTACCTCGACGGCAAACGGATCGACAGGCGCGCGCCGCATCGCATCGCGAGGGCAGGGCTCGTGCGCACCTTCCAGACCCCGCGCGCGCTGACGCGGATGACGGTGCTCGAGAACGTGATCCTCGCGGCGCCGCGACACCGGGGCGAGAGCCTCGGGGGATCGCTGCTCCCGTCGGCGCGCCGACAGGAGCGCGAGGCGAGGACGCGGGCCCTCGAGCTGCTGGCGCTCGTGCGACTCGACGAGTTCGGCGCCGCCTTGGCCGGAACGCTCTCCGGCGGCCAGCGCAAGCTCCTCGATCTCGTCCGCGCGCTGATGGCGCAGCCGCGGATCCTGTTGCTCGACGAGCCCATGGCGGGCATCAGCCCGACCCTGCGCGTCGAGTTGCTCGAGCACATTCTCGCGCTCCGCGAGCGCGACGGGATCACGCTGCTCATCGTCGAGCACGATCTCGATTTCGTGATGCGCGCGAGCGACCGGGTGATCGTGATGAACGACGGCCGCGTGATCATGCACGGCACGCCGAACGAGGTGCGCGCGGACCCTCGCGTGGTCGACGCGTATCTCGGCGCGCACCCGGAGGGCACATGAGCCTGCTCGAGATCGACGCGCTCGAGGCGGGATACGACGACGCGCTCGTGCTACGCGGCGTCTCGCTCACGGCGGACGCACACGAGATCGTCGCGGTGATCGGGCCGAACGGAGCGGGCAAGTCGACGCTCTTGAAAGCGGTGTACGGCCTCGTCACCCTGCGGGGCGGCGCCGTGCGCCTCTCGGGCGACGACGTCACCGGCATGCGTGCCGACCGCCTGACGCGGCGCGGGCTGAACTTCGTCCCGCAGACCGAGAACGTCTTCCCGTCGCTGACGCTCGCGGAGAACGTGCACGTCAGCGCCCTCGTGCTGCCGAAGGCCGGGCGCGAGGCAGCGGTCGCACGGGTGCGCGATCTGTTCCCGATCCTCACCGAGCGCTCCGGCCAGCGCGCAGGCACGCTGTCGGGGGGACAGCGCAAGCTCGTCGCGCTCGCGCGCGCTCTCGTCACGCAGCCGAGGCTCCTGCTGCTGGACGAGCCCTCGGCGGGCCTGGCTCCGGTGATCGTGCAATCGATGTTTGAAATGATCCGCCAGATACGGGATGCGGGCTTTACGGTGCTGATCGTGGAACAGAACATACAGCAGGTACTCAAGCTGGTGGATCGGGCTTATCTGCTGGAGGC
>JANMWV010000071.1:0-3877 GCA_031394165.1 Actinomycetes bacterium | reverse complement strand
GTCGCCGATGCCGTGTTCGTCACGGGCTCGAGACCGGCATACGTGATGACGGTGGTTCCGGTGACGATCCGGCCGGCATCAGGACCGGTTGCGGTGGAGGACAACGCGGAGGCGCCGCCACCGACGATGAAAAGGGTGTCGTAGCCCGTCGCTCCGCCGTCGAAGAAGATCGGAGCGGCGATCGCGCCGCCCGAGAGATCGACGGTCAGCGTGTCATTGACGTTCGCCTCGCCGGCGATCGAGATGCTCACGACGCTTGCGGCCGACCGCACGCTGAGCGTGCCGTCGAACGTGAGCTCGAGGTTCGAGCCGTTGAGGCGAAGCGTGATCGTGTGTGCGCTTCCACCAGTGGTGGTCGAGTTCCACGCGGTGGGCGGCGACGGGCCGCTGCCGTTGTTCGCCGCGGGATCGGTCGACTTCTGGTCGGTGCCGGCCGGAGTCGACGTCGAGCCACTGGACTGGGTGCTCGAGATCGTCGTCTGGGTCGTCGCGCTCGTGCCGCTGGAGGACGTTCCCGCGCCGGCGGTGGTGCCGTTCACATTCGTCGTCTGCTGGTCGCTGCCGGTGGTGGAAGAGATGGTGCCGCTCGTCGAGCCCGTCGTCGTGGTCGTCGTCGTGGACCCGGCCGCTGCGCCGGAGCTCGTGTCGACCGAGCCGGTGCCAAGCGTGCCGGTGCCGCCGGTGTTGCCGGTGATCTGCTGGCTCTGCGTCGCGCCGGTGCCACCGCCGAGCGTGCCGGTGTCGTTGGTGCCGATCGTCGCCGTCGTCGAGCTGGACGACGTATCCGGTGGTGTCTGCGAGCTCGTGCTTGCCGGCTCGATCGAGAGCACTTGGAACTCACGGCTCGATTCGATCGAGTTCGGCGCGGGAGCGGCAGAGGGCCGAGCCGACGGCATGGGCATCCCGTCGGACGGATCGAGAACAGGCGTCGCGGATGTCTCCGGTGTTGCGGGCTCGGTCGCAGTGGCTGCCGCTGCGGTGTCCGTCGCTTGCGCGGGAGCGGCCGGCTGGGCGGGCAGGCCGATCGGCACGCCGATGTTGTCCTCGACGACCGCTGCGTTTGCGAACGGGTCCCTCGGCGTCGTCGTCTTCGTGCCCGGCGCGCGCCGAGCCTGGGCGTGGCTATCGGAGACGACCGGAACGCGGCTGGTGAACGCCTTCTGCGCCAGCCGGGAGAGCGGCGGGTGATGCGACGTCAGCTGCTGCGCGGGGAGCGCGGGGAGCGGCGCAGGCCGATAGAGCTTCGGCGTGCGGAGGAGCGGCATCCCGACCGCGGGGAGCGACAGCTGGGGGAGCGGCTTGGCATGAGCGGGGAACGTCGGCTGGCGGAGAGCTGCCACGACGGGGGCGACATAGGAGAAGCCGAGCACGGCAAGGCCGATACCGGCCCACCAGTACCGAATCCCCCTGAACCTCAACGCAGTCAGCCCGAACGGCTGCTCTGCGGCGACTGACGCGTACGACGACGTCGCGTCCCCCTATTCCCCTTGGTGGTGCCCACTCCCCAGTGGCTGGATAGCACGCTTGCACGGTGCGAAGGGAATTGCAATAGGCCGAGCGACCCATCCGCGAAAGCACTAAAACCTCGTTCGCGGGACGGGCGTACGCTCAGTTCGCGGCCTGCTGCAGGCGCGCCACCTCGGTCTGGATGCTCGCCTGGATCGAGCCGATTCCGCGCACGCGGGCGTTGTAGGCCTTCACGGCAGCGATCTGGAGCTGTTGCGCGGAGACGCTCGTCGCGCCGCGGGCAGCGATGCTGAAACGGCGGCCGACGACCGCCACCTGCGACCGGTCTGTCTTCCGCAGCGTCGCCGCCAGCACGGCTCCGGCCCGACGCGTCGCGGCGAGCGTCCGCTGTTGGGTCACGAATGCGGGCCGCATGACGGCGGGCGGCCGAAGCCGGACGAGCTTGCGCTGCACGCGCGCGATCTCCGCGTCGTACGCGTCGACCGCATCGGCCTGCCGGGCGGCCGCCTGAGCCGCCTGGGCGCGGAACGCCTTCTGGGCAGCCGCCACTTGCTTCTTCGTGCCCCGGAGCTTGTGCGCCTTGGGTGGAACGACGGCGGCGAGGGCAGCCGAGAGTCTCTTGCCGGCTGCGGCTGCGCCCCGCACCACCGCCGAGAACTTCGGTGCGAAGTCGGCGAGCACTCTCACCTCTGCGCTCACCTGCACCTGTGCCCGGGCGAGCTTCACGAGCAGCGTCTTCAGGTGTGCCGCCACGGGAGGTGCGGGCAGAGCGATCAGCTGGCGCTCGAAGCTGCGAAGCGTCCGCTCGGCCCGAGCCAGATCGGGCTCCAGCGACGCGTGGATCTTCCCTCCGGAGAAGTCACGGTACGCGGCGGCCGCCTTCGTCAGCTGCACGCGCATCTGCTGCTCGATCGTGTCGACCCGCTTGATGTAGTCGGCGGTCGCATCGTGCCCGGGCGTGGAGCTGCGGCTGGTGGTGATCGTGACGACCACGGCTGCGACGACCGCGGCGACTGCCGCGATCCCGAGCGCGACCGTCCTGCGGTCCATGCGTCTCAGCGCAGCAACTCGACGACCGACAGGCTTCCGTCAGCGTGCCGGAACTGGAGCTTCACGAGTCCCCTGTCAGGCGCGAACCACATCGTGCGCGTACCGCTTCCGAACGGGAAGCCCGGTTGCTTGAGCGAGCTCGTCACGACGAGCGCCTGGAAGGTTCCGGCGGGAACCTTCACCGTCTGCACGCCGACGACTTTCGAGAACCCCGTGACGCCGTACACGGCGAAATCGCGACTGTTGGGATCCGATCCCCAGGTCGAGCCCGCCGCCGGGTACGCCTGGAGCACGGGGTTGAACCCGTACGTCATCAGGTCGAACGGCGTGAAGAAGTGGCGCCGCTTGCTCACGGGAAGCGCGCTCGGCCCGAGCGGTGGCAACTTTGCGAGCGTCGCCGCCTTTGTCGCGCTCGACACGCTCGTCAGTCCGTCGATGCGCGAGGTGAACTGGTACGCACCCGCGACCTTCATCGGGCCGGACACGCTCTGGAACTTCGCGATTGCGGTTCCGTTCGCCGCCTGGTCGATCGAGAACTTCTCGACCTCCGGCTTTTTGAGGTACTTCGCGTTCGCCCAGCTGTAGGTGCCTTTCAGTCCGATACGCAGTGGAAAGTAATCCGGATCGGGCGGCGGGGCCTTCGCGACCTGGTTCGTCGCCTGCAGCACGGCCGTCGTCACCGGCGCGCCGCTGCCGCCGGAGTGCTGAAACACGACCTTCACCGGACCGACGCCGTACACCCACCACGTCGTGCGCACGCCGCTCCCGTACGGATCGCCGAGCGCGCCCGCCTGCGTGATCTGCGAGCGGATCTTCGCCGCGACGACCGGCTGCGGGAAGGCCGGCACCGTGACCGACTCCGTGCCGAGATAGTCGTTCGAGCTCGAGACGTCATTCTGTGCGGCACCGGTTGCCGTCCAACTCGCGCCCTTCAACAGCGGCTCGGCGAGAACGGGCGCGCGGGCACCCCAGATGACGTTGTAGTACGCGCTCGCGAGACTGTTGCCGCACGACGCCAGGCTCGAGCACAGGATCGGGAAGGAGCTCGGCGGCGGCGAGCTCTGCCAGTCGGTGTTCACGAGACCGCCGCCCGTCTCCTGGAATGACACCGTGCCGACGCTCTGCGGCGCGTCGGGGGTGCCCGCGTCCTTCGTCGTCCACGCGAGCGTGAAGCTCGCTGCGGCGGTCGTCTTGACCGTCACCAGCTCGTGGGTGGGCGTGGTGTCGAACACGGTGTCCGTCCACTGGTACGTCCACGTCGCGTCCGCGTCGTGCGGGAGCCAGCCCGACGCAGCGGCCGGCGACGCAGCAAGAAGCAGCGCCACGAGCGCGGTCCCCATCCCCCATCCCGGCCTCACCG
>JANMWV010000059.1:0-8827 GCA_031394165.1 Actinomycetes bacterium | reverse complement strand
ACTCCCTCTACGTCACGACGGTTCGCTTCGACCAGGGCTTCCAGCTCGGGCTGATCGCGTTCACCGCCGCCGTGCTCGGTGGCATCGGGAACCTGCCGGGCGCCGTGCTCGGCGCCCTGGTCATCGGCTTCATCCAGGCCTTCAACGAAGGGCTGCGCTGGCACTCGCCTGGCAGCGACTGGACGCAGTCGATCGTCTTTTCGATCCTCATCCTGATCCTCGTCTTCCGCCCCGAGGGCCTCCTCGGCGAGCGGACGCCGGAAGGCGCCTGATGCGGCGTCGCATCGCCGGCGCGGTCTCGAGCGGCTGGTGGACTGCGCTCGGCGCCGTCGGGCTCCCACACGAGCGCTGGCGCGCGCTGCCGCGGTTGCTCCGCCGCGCGGTGAAAGCGGCGATTTGGGTTGCGATCGGGCTCGTGCTCGTCGCGCTCTTCGGCGTGTGGAAGACCTCCGCCCTCGCCGTGGCCGTCGTCGTGCTGCTGCTCGTCGTGCCGCGCTACGAGCACCTGACGATTCGCGGCTTCCGCGTCGGCAAGTGGATCACGCCGGTTGCGGTGCTCGCGCTCGCGGTCGCCTATCCGTACTACCTCGGCTCGATGCCGCAGGTGCCGATCTTCGGGCCTTTCCCGGCGATGAGCACGATGGTCGTGATGATGATCTTCACGATGATGGCCCTCGGCCTGAACTTCGTCGTGGGCTATGCAGGGCTGCTCGACCTCGGCTACGTCGCCTTCTACGCGATGGGCGCCTACATGGCCGGCTGGTTCGCCTCGTCGCAGTTCGCCAACGAGAACCTCAACATCGGCGCCGTCGGCCTCTACAAGGGCGCGACCGGGTTCCACTTCTCGATCTGGCTCGTGCTGCTGATGGCCGGAATCGCGACTTCGATCGTCGGGGTGATCATCGGCCTGCCGACCTTGCGGCTGCGCGGCGACTACCTCGCCATCGTCACGCTCGGCTTCGGCGAGATCATGCCGCAGATCGCGCGCAACGGGAACAACCTCCTGGGGTTCAACCTCACGAACGGCACGGGCGGGATCACGCCGATCGACGGCCCGGGCTTCGGCAACTGGCTCGACAAGCACCTGCACTTGCCGAGCAACTATCTCAACGCCGTGAACTTCGACAATCTCTTCTTCTGGACGTCGCTCGTGTTGGTTCTGATCACGATCTTCACAAGCGCACGCCTGCGCGACTCTCGCCTCGGCCGGGCATGGGTCGCAATCCGTGAGGACGAGGTCGCCGCCGCGGCGATGGGCATTCCGCTGATGCGGACGAAGACCTGGGCGTACGCGACAGGTGCATTCTTCGGCGGCGTCGCCGGTGCGTACTACGCGAGCTACAAGAGTGGCGCGTTTCCGGACGACTTCTTCTTCAACATCTCGGTCTTCATTCTCTGCATGGTGATCCTCGGCGGGATGGGCAACATCACCGGCGTCATCTTCGGCGCGTGCTTCCTCGCGTATCTCGACCGCGAAGGGCTCGCGAACGTCGGCGCCTGGATCAACGGTCACTTCCACACGCACATCGACGTGCCGCTCTACGAGTTCGGCATCTTCGGCGCGATCCTCGTCGTGACGATGTTGTTCCGTCCGGAGGGCTTGATCCCGAGCCAGCGCCGTGCCGCGGAACTGCACGAAGGCGTCCACGACGAGCCGCTCTACGACGTGGTGACCGAATGAGCGAACCGCTGCTCCTGACCGAGCGCCTGCGCAAGGAGTTCGGGGGGCTCGTCGCCGTCGACGACGTCGACTTCCTCGTGCCCCTGAAGTCGATCGTCAGCCTGATCGGGCCGAACGGGGCGGGCAAGACGACGTTCTTCAACATGCTCACGGGCGTGTACAAGCCGACCGAGGGGCGTGTGCTGTTCGGCGGCGAGGACATGACTGGCAAGCCGCCGCACGCGTTCACGGAGCGGGGCATCGGCCGCACGTTTCAGAACATCCGGCTGTTCCAGAACATGACCGCGCTCGAGAACGTCCTCGTCGGCATGCACGTGCGCCTGAAGGGCAACTTGTTCGAGGCGCTCGTCCGCACGCCGCGGGTCCGCCACGAGGAAAAAGGGGCGCGTGAGCGGGCACGTGAACTGCTCGAGTTCTCCGGGCTGCGCGGCCGCGACGAGGTGATCGGGAAGAACCTCTCGTACGGCGACCAACGCAGGCTCGAGGTGGCTCGCGCGCTCGCGACGCAACCGAAGCTGCTACTGCTCGATGAGCCGACCGCAGGCATGAACCCGCAGGAGACCTCCGACTTCACGACGTTCGTCGACCGCCTGCGTGGAGAGGAAGGGCTCACCGTGCTGCTCATCGAGCACGACATGCGCGTCGTGATGGAGATCTCCGACCGCGTCACCGTGCTCGACTACGGCAAGAAGATCGCCGAAGGCACCCCGCAGGAGATCCAGAAGGACGACCGTGTGATCGAGGCGTACCTCGGCACCGCGGCGGTGGCCGAGTGAGCGCCGCTCCTGCACCCGGCGCGACGCCGCTCCTTCGCGTCGAGAACATCGAGACCTATTACGGCTCGATCCAGGCGCTCAAGGGGATCTCGATCGAGGTGCACGAGGGTGAGATCGTCACGCTCATCGGCGCGAACGGTGCCGGGAAGTCGACGACCCTGCGCTCGATCAACGGGCTCAATAATCCGCGGCGCGGCAAGATCTTCTTCGGCGGCAAGGACATCACGCACGAGCCCGCGCACAACATCGTGCGGATGGGCATCGCGCAGTCGCCGGAGGGACGGAAGCTGTTCCCTCGAATGTCGGTGACCGAGAACCTCGAGATGGGCGCATTCCAGCGGCGCGACAAGAGCGGGATGAAGGAGGACATGGATCGTGTCTTCGAGCTCTTCCCGCGTCTCGCTGAGCGCCGGACCCAGAAGGCGGGGACGATGTCCGGCGGCGAGCAGCAGATGTGCGCGATCGGGCGGGCGCTGATGGCGCGACCGACGCTGCTGATGCTCGACGAGCCGTCAATGGGCCTCGCGCCGATCTTCGTGCAGCGCATCTTCGAGACGATCGTCGAGGTGAACAAGCAGGGCACGTCGATCCTGCTCGTCGAGCAGAACGCGCTAATGGCGCTCGACGTCGCGAACCGGGGCTACGTGCTCGAGACCGGCAGGGTCAAGCTCGCCGACGATGCGAAGGCGCTCGCGAGCAACGAAGAAGTCCGCAAGACGTACCTCGGCGAGACTTAGATGATTAATGCCACGACAGTGCACGCCTGGTTGGTGGCTCATGCGCTGCTCCGGCGGGCCGGTTCAGCCTTGGACAGGCAAACCAGCCTGGCCGTCGGCTGACCCGTCCCTCCGGCTTGGCCTGAGCCATCCCCAGACGTACTCCGCCGTAGCATCAACCATCTAGCCGCCCCGTCCGACGCGCAGCGGGAAGTACGGCGGCGTGAGCAGGAAGCCGATGCGCGGCTCGTCGCCGCCCGCGAGCCCGCGTGCCATCAGCAGCGCCGCGCCGACCCCGTGGGCGGGCACGAAGCCGAGCTGCCGCACGACCGCGGCGTCTCCGGTGCCGGCGACGATCACGGCGCCGAGGCGTTCGAGCGCCGGCTGGCATGCGTTCCAGTCCCGGAAGGGCAGGAGCGGATGGACGGTGCGGCTCGACCGGTACGCGGTGATCGCACGCGGGTCCGCCGCGACGCTGCGCTCGGCGTCGGCGAGCAGCTGCGGGTCGTGTCCACTTCGTGTCGCGTGGAAGAACGCGCGGTACGGCTGCTGCGTCGGGTGCGCGAAGCGTCGAGAGAAGCGGTTGACGAGGATCGCCGTCCCGCCGTCGACGACCGGGAACGCGTCCCGCCACATCCGCAGGGCGAGGCCGAGGCCGAGATACGCGGCGAGCAGCGGATTCGGCCGCTCGCGCGGGAGAAACGGCGTCGTGCCCGGTATGCCGATCACGATCGCGTCGAGCGGCCGGTCGAGCTCGGTGCGGCGTAGCTCGACGGCGCGCAGCAGCGCTTCGGCGTGCGCCAGCGACGGCGGCCCCCCGAAGACCGCAGCGACGGTGCGCTCGGACGGCACGGAGCGGAGCACTCGGCGCCGCGCAGTGTCCGGGAGCGAGGCGAAGACGTAGCGAAGCGGCGAGCGGGCGATCCGCTCGAGCGCTTCCGGCTCGTACGGGTAGCCGTACAGCACGCTCGACACCTCGGGATGGTTGAGGACGAGCGACACGCCGAACAGCGGCACACGTTGCGCGAGCATCCGCTCGAGTGAGACTGCGAGATGCCAGCCCTGCGATGCAGTCGTCTCGAGCAACGAGTACGCACCCGCGGCGCGCAGCGCGTCGGCGTCCGCCGCGGCGAGCAGCGCAGCAGGCCCGCCGTGCAGCACCGATTCGGCCGCGGTCACGACGACCACGAGATCGGTCTCGACGAGCGCCGGATTGACGCGAAGCGGCGGCCGCGACGCGCTCTCGATCGCGATCAGCTCGGGATCCTCGACGTCGTGCACGACGACGCGTCCGTGGAAGCGCCGTGCGATCTCCGGCGTGACCAGCGACTCGAGCTCGCGTTGCCCGAGCCGGCGCGCCAGTCCGCCGGCCACGAGGATCGTCTGGTAGCCGGACGGGATGCCGAGCCGCTCGAGCTCGTCGACGACCGCACCGATCGCGAGCCGGCGTGCGTCGGCCGCGGTCGAGGGGATCGGCAGCGCCGGCGGCTCGACGACGATCGTCGCCCGGCTGCCGCGGCGCGCCAGGGCCTCGAGCGACTCGCCCTCGAGTGGAAAACGCAAGGCGTCGCGCACGGCGGCCGCGGTGTCGGCGACGGCCTGCGCGGGCGGCGGCGGCCGGAGCACCACCGCATCGTCCGGCGCGGCCGCGATCACGAGCCGCGAGCCGGAGAGCAATGGAACGCGCGTCACCGCGGGATTGAAGCAGGGTCCGGCGGAGCCCCGTCCGGCACCAGGTGTGGGACGTGTCCGGCGGAGCCCCGTCCGGCACCAGGTGTGGGACGTGGCGGTTGGAGCCCGGGGGGCGTGGGCTGCACGCGCCGCGAATTAGACTCGGAGCGATGTCGCCAAAGACGCTGACGGGCCTCGAGCTCGACCTGGACGACGCGCCCGCGCGCGACTCCGAGCTCTTCCTCGTCGACGGCAACAACCTCGCCTACCGCGCGTTCTTCGCGCTGCCGGAGGAGCTGGCAACGACCGACGGGTTCCCCACGAACGCGCTGCTCGGCTTCACGAACATGCTCTTCAAGCTGCTCGCCGACTACAAGCCGAAGGGCGTCGCCGTGGCGTGGGACACGAGGCCCGTGCACCGCGCGGCGGTCGCCGAGGCCGGCGATGTCGTCTACAAGGAGGGCCGCAAGCCGATGGCCGACCTCCTGCGCGAGCAGTTCCCGTACTTTCGCCCGATCGTCGAGGCCTTCGGCTACCGCAACCTCGAGTTCGAGGGGTGGGAGGCGGACGACGTGATCGCGACCCTCGCGACGCGCGCCGACGAGGCGGGCATGAAGACGACGGTCGTCTCCACCGACCGCGACGCCTTCCAGCTCGTCACCGGCAACGTCGCGCTGATGATGACGCCGCGGGGCGTCAGCGACGTGCAGGTGTACACGCCGGAGCGTGTGGAGGCGCGCTACGGCATCCGTCCCCGACAGATCCCCGACTTCATCGGCCTCAAGGGCGACAGCTCCGACAACATCCCGGGCATCCCGGGAATCGGCGACAAGACCGCGGGTCAGCTGATCGCGCAGTACGGATCGGTGGAGAGCGTGATCGAGCATGCGGGCGAGCTGTCGCCGGCGCGCAAGAAGAACGTGCTCGAGTTCGCCGACCAGGCTCGCATGTCGAAGGAGCTCGCGACGATGCGACGCGACCTCGAGCTCGACTGCGACCCGGCGGAGCTCGTGCTCTCGCCGCCCGACCGCTCGCAGCTGCGCGAGATGTTCCGGCGCTTCGAGTTCCGCAACCTGCTGAACCGCATCGACGAGCTCGACGACGCGGTGCCCGCGCTCGAGCGCATCGTCGCGGGCACCGCGGTGCCGTGGCGCGAGGGCGAGTTGCCCGACCGGATCGTCGGACGCGTCGGGCTCGCGATCGACGGCGACCGCTTCGCGCTCGCGCAGGACGACGGCGTCGTCGTCGGCCCGTGGACGCCGGAGCTCGCGTCGAGGCTCCGCGACGCCCAGATCGTCGCGCACGACTACAAGGCGCTGCCGCGGCTGACGATGCTGCCGGCCGAGGACACGATGATCGCCGCGTATCTGATCGAGCCCGGCCGCCCCGCGTACGAGCTCGACGACCTCGCGGCGGAGTACGGCGTCGAAGCGCTGCCGCACCCGGAACCGGAGGAGGAGACGGCTGCGCTCATTCGCGCCGCCGAGGTGCCGCGCCGGCTCGCGGCGCCGCTACGCGAACGGCTGCGCGAGCGCGGCAGCGAGGAGCTGTACGACCGCATCGAGCTCCCACTCACGGCGGTGCTCGCCGCGATGGAGGACGCCGGCGTCAAGATCGACACGTACCGCATGGGCGAGATCACCGCGCGGCTCGCAGACCGCGTCGAGGAGCTCGAGGAGAAGGCGTACGAGCTCGCAGGCGAGGAGTTCCTGCTCGGCTCGACGCAGCAGGTCGCGCGCATCCTCTTCGAGAAGCTCGAGCTGACGCCCGGCCGCAAGGGCAAGACGGGCTACTCCACCGACACGCGCGTGCTGCAGCGGATCCGGCAGGACCACGAGATCGTCCCCGTGCTCGAGGAGTGGCGCGAGCTTTCGAAGCTCATGAACACGTACCTCGGGCCGCTGCCGACGCTGCTCGGCGAGGACGGCCGACTGCACACGACCTTCAACCAGACGGTCGCCGCGACCGGACGGCTCTCGACCTCCAACCCGAACCTGCAGGCGATCCCGATTCGCACCGAGCTCGGGCGTGAGATCCGCAGCGCGTTCGTCGCGGAGACGGGACACCGCCTCGTCTCGGCCGACTACTCGCAGGTCGAGCTGCGCATCCTCGCGCACGTGTCCGGCGAGCCGCGGCTGCGCGACGCGTTTGCACGCGGCGACGACATTCACGCGGCGACGGCGGCCGAAGTGCTCAGCAAGGAGCAAGCGACGCTGACGAAGGACGAGCGCAACATCGCGAAGATGGTCAACTTCGGGATCATCTACGGCATCTCGTCGTTCGGCTTGTCGGAGAATCTCGAGATCCCGCGCGAGCAGGCGCAGGAGTACATCGACACGTATCTCGCGCGCTTCCCGATGGTGCAGGACTTCATCCAGCGCACGATCGAGCAGGCGGAGCGCGACGGCTACGTGACGACGCTGCTCGGCCGGCGCCGCCCGGTGCCGGAGATCCGCGCGTCGAACCGGCAGACGCATGCACTCGGCGAGCGGCTCGCGGTGAACTCGGTGATGCAGGGCACGGCGGCCGACGTGATCAAGGTGGCGATGGTGAACATCGAGCGCCGCCTGCGCGACGAAGGCCGGGCGTCACGGCTCGTGCTCCAGGTGCACGACGAGTTGCTCGTCGAGGCGCCCGACGCCGAGGTCTCGACCGTGAAGGAGCTCTTGCGCGCGGAGATGTGCGGCGCGTATCCGCTCGACCCGCCGCTCGCCGTCGACGTCGGCGCCGGCGACAACTGGCGCGAAGCCAAGGACTAGGAAGGCTCGGGTAAGGAGTCGGGCACGAGCCCGAGCCCTTGCCGCAGCTCTTCGATCAGCCGCTGCGCGTCGTCGAGCAGCTGCGCGAGCGGCTCGAGCTCCGCGCGCGGAACCTCGACCGTGACGCGGACCGGCGAGCGCGCCGTCGACGACAGCGCGAGCGTCTCGTCGCCGTCGCGCGCGAGCGCGGTGACGTCGAGGTACTCGTCGCGGCCCAGGCGGGCGCCGGGGGAGAATTGCGCATCGGCCGCGCGGAGTCGCTGCGAGAGCACGCTCGGGTAATGCCCGGGAACGCTCACGGTCGCCTCGCCGCCGCGCAGCCCGATCGACGCCGACCACATCGGATAGCCGGCGTCGTGCCGCTCGTGGCGGAACACCGCGACGACGACCGAGTCCGTCTCGCCGATTGGATAGCGCTCGTCCACCCGGCCAGCGTACCCGGCCCGGCGGGGCTCGAAGCGGGCCCGCGAACAGGCCGGAAACCGCCGGCCTGACGGCAACGTAAAGCCGTGCAAACGACGCAAACTTCGGCACGCGCCGGGAGTCTGAGTCCTTAGGCTTATACTGGCCGACCTATATGGCAAACGAAACGATCGACCAACCCATGACCGAACCCGTGACCAACCCGATCAGCGACGACCCGAGATTCGAGGAGGGCGTCTGGACGCTCGGCCCCGACGGCGAGCTGATTCCGGACTACGAATCGACCTTCCCGACGATCAACGAAGGAGAAGTCGTCCACGGCACCGTCGTCCGCGTGGACAAGGACGAGGTGCTCGTCGACATCGGCTACAAGTCCGAGGGCGTCATCCCCGTCAGCGAGCTTTCCATTCGCCGCTCGGTGAATCCGGCGGACGAGGTCTCACTCGGCGACGAGATCGCCGCACTCGTGATGACCAAAGAGGATGCCGACGGCCGGCTGATCCTCTCGAAGAAGCGCGCGCGCTTCGAGATCGCCTGGAAGGCGATCGAGCAGGCGCACGAGCAGGGCGAGGCCGTCACCGGGCGCGTCATCGAAGTCGTCAAGGGCGGCCTGATCCTCGACCTCGGCGTGCGCGGCTTCCTGCCCGCATCGCTGGTCGACATCCGCCGCGTCCAGGATCTCGACGAGTTCCTCGGCCAGGAGCTCCGCTCGAAGGTGATCGAGCTCAACCGGTCGCGCAACAACGTCGTGCTCTCCCGTCGCGCCGTCCTCGAGGACGAGCGCAAGGAGATGCGCCAGGC
>JANMWV010000047.1:0-1988 GCA_031394165.1 Actinomycetes bacterium | reverse complement strand
TCGATCACGGAGATGAAGAGATGTGCCTGCTCGTCGATCGTGAAGCTCGTCGAGATGACGGCGGTCTTCCCTTCGATCTTCGGCGTCAACGGCGCGGCAAACTCTCCGCCCTTCTTCACGAGGCCGGGAGGCCCGGTGTGGTTGTGGTTCTCGTCGCCGAAGCCGAAGCCCGGCTGGTACTGGTCGCCGCCCGAGGTCGCACCGGCGATCGTAAGCGTGCCGCCGACCTTGGCGGGCGAGAAGACGTGCGAGACGGCCTTGACGGCGTGCTCGACGCTCGTGGCCGCGTAGCCGACGCCGCCGACCGCGGCGAGCGCGCCGACCATCACGGCGGTGAGCGCCACCGGCACGGCGACCCGCAACGAGCCGCGGCGTGCGAGCGACGGCCGCTCGGCGTGGACGCGTCCCTCGATGCGGCTGACGAGCTCGTCGCTCGGCCGCGGGCGCGAGGCGCGAAGCTCGCCCTCGAGCTTGTCGCCCCGCGTGAAGAAGCTCCTCATGTGAATGACCCCTCTCAGACGTTGGATCGAGCGTGTGTCCGGAGTACCGGGGGGAAGGTGCGAACCCTTACAGGCCCGAACGACGAAGGCCGGGCGCAGGGCCCGGCCTTCGTGAGCATCGATCCGTTCGGGGCTAGCTGGTGAACGGAATCAGCGTCCTGGTCTTGTTGCCGTCCGGGTCGCGCGCGATCACGCGGATCGCGAACTTGTGACCGGGCGTCAGCAGGTTCTTCGGGATCGCGAGCTTCAGCGGGATCGTGCGCGGCACGAGGACGAGGTAGTTGATGTTCTTCGCCTGCACGCCGCTCAGCGGCTTGGTTGCCCTCGACTTCGTCTGCGTGATCAGCAGCTCCTTGCCCGTCGTCCGGTCGAGGACCGAGAACCAGAGGTGCGCCTGCTCGTCGATCGTGAAGCTCGTCGTGACGAACGCGGTCGGCCCCTTGACGACCGGCGTGAGCGGCGGTGCGAAGGCTCCACCCTGCTTCTTCAGGCCGGGGGGCCCGGTGTGGTTGTGGTTCGGGTCGCCGAAGCCGAAGCCCGGCTGGTACTGGTCACCGCCGGACGAGAGCCCTTCGACGACGATCGCCTGGTGTGCCTTGGCCGGCACGAAGACGTGCGAGACAGCCTTCGCGGCGCTTTCGATGCTCGTGGCCGCGTAGCCGACGCCGCCGACGGCCGCGAGCGCGCCGACCATCACGGCGGTGAGCGCCACCGGCACGGCGATGCGGAACGAGCCACGGTGCGCGAGCGACGGCCGCTCGGCGTGGATGCGTCCCTCGATGCGGCTCACGAGCTGGTCGCTCGGCCGCGGGCGCGCGGCGCGAAGCTCACCCTCGAGCCTGTCGCCGCGCTTGAAGAAGCCGGTCATGTGAATCCGCCCCTCTCAGAAGCCGGATCGATGCCTGTAACGCGAGTACCGCCGGAGGGGGCCGGACCCTTACAGGCCGAGCGCGATCTGCAACGCCTGGTCGAGACGTGCGGTCTCCGCCGGCCCGAGCGTGCCGCGCCTGCGGCCGAGCGCCCGCTTGGGGATCGTGAAGAGGTTGTCGCAGTTGACGACGCACTCGCGGGCGAGTCCCTGCTCCGGCCCGAGCGGCACTTCGGTTGGTAGCCCTCGTACCGTGCCGGTCACGAGCGCGACGACGATCTGGTTCAAGACGGGAAGCGCCGTATCGCGCGTGACGATCACGACCGGGTGCGGCCCGGCAGGCAGTTCGACGTCGTAGACGGCGCCGCGGTTCAGAGCGGCTTCCC
This sequence comes from Actinomycetes bacterium, assembly GCA_031394165.1. Taxonomy (GTDB): domain Bacteria; phylum Actinomycetota; class Thermoleophilia; order Gaiellales; family Gaiellaceae; genus Palsa-739. The sequence goes on along the minus strand of JANMWV010000047.1, from coordinate 234 downwards.
GCCGCGCCCCTCGGCGACTGCCGCAGCGGACAGGAGGGACAAGCCCAGCTCGCCCGCCCACTCCTCCTGCGGCTGCTCACCGTAGCCGCGCTCGTAGGCGGCGACGATCTCCCGTTCGCGCTCGGCGTCGAGCGCAAGCGCGAGTGTTCGCACCGCTGCCCTAACGTCTTTACCTTATGACGTAATGATGGTAGACTTCCAGCCGATGGCCCGGAAAGTGAAGACCACGTTCTA
>JANMWV010000041.1:0-1663 GCA_031394165.1 Actinomycetes bacterium | reverse complement strand
GCTGCGGTACGGCGTCCAGCGCCTGCTCGAGCGTCCACGCCTCGTTGACGTCGACCTGCAGCGGCAGATCGGTGACGCCGCGCACCGCGCGGACGCGCTCCACGTCGAGGCCGTCCCCCGCGCCGAGCTTCAGCTTGAGGCGGCGAAACCGCGGCGCCGCAGCTTCGGCGCGTCGAGCCATGTCGTCCGGGTCGCCGAGCCACACAGTCCACGATGTCGGCGGCCCCATCCGCGACAGGCCGAGCAAGCGCCACGCCGGCACGCCGAGGAGCTTGCCCTGGAGATCGTGCAGCGCCGCGTCGATCGCCGATTTCGCGGCTTGTTCGTGTCCGGCGCCGTCGAGCTGTGCGCCGATCTGCTCGAGCGCGAACGGGTCGTCGCCCAGCAACTCACCGTGCGCCTCGACGAAAGCCAAAGCGGATGCGGCGGTCTCGGAGTAGCGCTCGATCGGCGCGGCCTCGCCGTAGCCGGTGACGCCGTCGTGCGTGATCGCGACGTGAACGACGTCGGCGACGTCCGTGGTCTCGCGCGCGATGACAAACGTCTCGGCGAGTCGAAGCTGGACGATCTGGGCGCTGATCTCCACGAGCCGGCAGCCTACTGCGCAGCGATCGAGACGACGTAGGCCAGGACGTCGGCCTCGTCACTGCCGCTCACGAGACTCGCGGGCATCGCGCCACCCCCGTTGTCGATCTGTGCCTTCACTCCGCCGGGCGTGAGCGCCGCCCCTGCGAGTTTCGGGCCGATGCCGCCACCGCTACCTCCGTCGCCGTGGCAGCTCGCGCACGACTGCTGGAAGACGGTCTCACCGCGGTACAGGTCGCCGAGCGTCACACCTGTTCCGGCCGCAGCCTTCGGCGTGCCGGGCTTGAAGATGTGAAGCGTCGCTAGCACGAACGCTGCCGCGGTGACGCAGACGAAGAGCACGATCGGGCGGGAGGCCTTCCTCATGTCCGATCTCCTGTCAGAACCCGAAACGGATGTTGGTGAAGTACCAGTAGGCCGAGGTGAACCACAGCATGACGAGAAGCACTACGACCGTCCCGCCGAGGACGGGCAGGACCCAATGCGGATAGCCCTTCTCGCGGATGACCAAGATCTTCGCCGCGAACACCCCGTAGACGAACGAGCCCGCGACGGAGTGCACCGCAACGCGCGTGTTCGGCGTCTGGAAGCCGAGGATGAACACGCAGTGGAAGAAGACCGGCAGCGTGCAGAGGAACGCAATCCGACCCGACCAGCGATGGATGCCCTTCACGACCGGGAACGGCAGCCTGATGACTCCTTCGAGCCGTCCCCACATGCGGGTCGCTGTCGACACCTGGACGACGACCAAGACGATGGCCGCCGTCGCGAACCACGCCTTCATGGCGATCGTGGACGAGAACACAGACGTCACGACGTCCGTGTACGTGCGATTCACATCGAGCAGCAGGCCCATTCTGGCTCCTCATCGCGAGAGGCACGAGTCTATGAGAGCAAGGCCCATATGCACAGGGTGCGTGACGGGCCCTACAGCGTCGGCCAGTAGACTCGCAGGCCCGAGCGCCCGTAGCTCAGGGGATAGAGCGCGCGCCTCCGGAGCGCGAGGTCGCAGGTTCGAATCCTGCCGGGCGCATCCGACACGACCCCGGGTAACCCCCGCTACTGTCGTGGGATGGGG
>JANMWV010000502.1:0-2377 GCA_031394165.1 Actinomycetes bacterium | reverse complement strand
GAGCCCCTGCTCGCGGAACCAGAGCCAGCCTCAGAACCGCTCCCGGAGCCCGAACCGGAGCCGGAGCCGGAGCCCGAACCCGAACCGAGCGGCGAGTCGTCGTTGGTCGCGCGGCTCCGCGCCTACGAGCGGCGACCCGACCCTAAGGAGTGACGAGCACGCGGCCGGAGGCGCCGGCGAGGCTCGCCTGGATCGCGGCGTCCGCGTCGTCGAGCGTGTAGACGGGGCCGACGAGCGAGGCGAGATCGAGCCGGCCGGCGCGGACGTGCTCCAGCAGAATCGGCAGCGCGACAGCGGGATCTTCGGAGCCGTACATCGTCCCAGTGAGCCACTTCTCGCGACGCAGGAACTCGGCCGGATCGAGATCGAGACGTAGCCCCGTCGCCGGCAGCCCGACCATCACCGTTGTGCCGCCGGCGCGCGTGAACCGCAGCGCGGTCGCGCTCGTCGCGGGATTGCCGACGGCGTCGAACGCGTAGTCGGCTCCCTCGGGCAGCAGTTTGGAGAGACACGATTGGAGCTCGTCGGGATGAACTGCGCGCGTGGCGCCGAGGGCGAGAGCTTGGGCGCGACGCCCTTCGAACGGGTCGACCACGACGATCTCGCGCGCATCGGCGATCCTCGCGCCCTGGACGACGAACTGGCCGACACCGCCTGCGCCGAGCACGACGACCGAGCAGCCCGGTGTCGCGCGCGCTGCGAACAGGACAGCGCCAACGCCGGTCAATGCCGCGCAGCCGAGGAGCGCCGCCTCGCGCAGCGGAACCGCCCCGTGCGTCGGGAGTGCGACCTTCGCATCGACGACGACCCGTTCGGCGAGCGCGCCGGTCGCCGTGCCGCGATAGACCGTCTCGCCGCCGAGCGAGAGCCCGGTCGTCCCGTCGACGAGCGTTCCGGCGCCGATCGCGCGATGAAGCGGGACGCATGCCGCGGGGCGCCCACGCGCGCAATCGGCACACGCGCGGCACGACGGCGCCCACGAGAGCACGACCTCGTCACCGACCGCGAGCCCCGTCACCGCTTCGCCCGCCCATTCGACGATGCCAGCGCCTTCGTGCCCGAGCACCATCGGCGTTGGCCGCTGCCACTCGCCCTTAAGCTGGTGCAGATCTGTGCCGCAGATCCCGACCGCGGCCATCCGCACGACGACCTCGTGTGGCCTGGGCTCGGCGAGGTCAAGCTCGACGATTTCGAGCGGCTCGCCAACGCAGCGAAACAAAGCGGCACGCGTCTTCATCGGCGAGAGCTTCGCAGAGTTCCCAGGTCAGTCGTAGATCGAGCGGCCTTGACCGGGGCGGGCGTTCTCCGGGTAGATCAGCTGGTCGTCGATGAAGTTCGGCAGCCCGGCGAGGCCGGTCTCGAACCGCGCCGCATCAGCCGCAGGATCGAGTGCCGCGCGCCCGGTCGCCCGGCGGAAGCGCGTTCCACCGAGACCAGGCATCACGCGTTCCTGTTCGAACGAGAGCCACTGCACGACGCGCGCACGCGCCAGACGATCCGCGGGCAGCCGCATGGCTCCTCCCGCAGTCGTGGACAAGTAGGGGAACGCGTGCGTGGGGCCGAGTGTGAGATGGCGGCGACCTCGTCCGGCCGCCGCCATCGTCAAGCGGGCTAACCCAGTGCCGCCGTCACGGCTGCGCAGGTTGTCACGGTCGAGACGTTCTGCAGCGCGTAGTTGATCGAGGCGTTCTGCCAGTCGGCGTTCATCGTCGAGGTGCCGTCCTCCGGGACGACCATCACGTAGCCCTTGTCGGCGCCGGTTCGCGACGTGTGCTCGATCGACATGTTCGTCCAGGCGCCGGTGATGATGATTGTGTCGCGACCGAGCCCTGCCAGCATGTTTTGCAGGCGCGTTCCCTGCCAGGCGCTCATGCGCATCTTCTCGATGATGAAGTCGCCATCCTGCGGCTCGAGCCCTTCCGCCGGCGCCGCGCCCCACGTGCCTCGCACCATCGCGTTCGTGTCTTTCACGCCGTTGAAGAGACCGGCATTGAGCTTCAGCCCGGGCGCGCCCGGCTCGACGATGTACCAGACGTGGAACACCGGGATACCCTTCGCGCGGCACGCGGCTGCGAGTGCGGCAACGTTCGCGACGACGTTCTGGTCCTTCGCGTGCTGCGGTGAGCCTGACTCGGCAAACGCGCCACCGTCGATGATCACGTCGTTCTGCAGGTCCTGGATCAGCAGCGCGCAGCGCGACGCGTCCAGGGTCAGCTCGTCGGACATTCGAGTCTCCTCCCGGTTGAACGGTTAGCGCATGTACGGCTCGCGACGCGGGCCGACCTTGGTGCGGATCGAATAGAGGGATGACGTAGACGGGATATACAAGGTGCGCCAGTCCGGGCCTCCCCACGTGAGGTTGCCGGTGTGCTCGGGC
>JANMWV010000590.1:0-1936 GCA_031394165.1 Actinomycetes bacterium | reverse complement strand
GTGATCTACGAGGGCTTCGGCCCCAGCGGCGTCGCGGTGATCGTCGAGGCGTTGACCGACAACCGCAACCGCACCGCCTCCGACGTGCGTCACACGTTCGCGAAGAACGACGGCAGCCTCGGCGGCTCGGGCGCCGTCGCGTGGCTCTTCGAGCGCCGCGGCATCGTGCTGGTCGACGCGGCCGGCGTCGACGAGGACGAGCTGACGCTCGCCGCCGCAGAGGGTGGGGCGGACGACGTGTCGCTCGACGGCTCGACATTCACGGTGACCACCGACGTGCCGTTCCTCTCCGCCGTGCGCGAGGCGATCGAGGCGGCCGGCTTCACGGTCGACTCCGCCGAGCTGACGATGGTGCCGAAGACGACCGTCGAGGTCGTAGACGAGGGCGACGCGAAGAAGGTGCTGCGGCTCATGGACCAGCTCGAGGACAACGACGACGTCCAGGACGTCTACGCGAACTTCGACATCCCCGAGCAGGTGCTGGAGGCCGTCGCCGGGTAGGGGTGGGCCGCTGCCGCGGCGGGTGGCAGGAGTCGTCCGGTGAGATGCCTAACGTGTCCCCGTGAAGGTCATCGGCATCGATCCGGGAACGGCAGCGTGCGGTTACGGGATAGTCCACGGAAGCGACGGGCGCCTCAGGGCCATCGACCACGGCTGGTGGTCGACACCGGCCGGCGAGCGTCCCGAGCTGCGCCTCAAGACCATCTTCGACGGCGTGGCGGCGCTCATCACGGAGCACGCCCCGGATGCGGTGGCCCTCGAGGAGTCCTACGTCGGCGTCGACGCCCGCACCGCGCTCTCCGTCGGGCAGGCACGCGGCGCCGTGCTCGTCGCGGCCGCGCTGGCCGGCCTCGAGTGCGCCGAGTACGCCCCCGCGCGGGTGAAGCAGGCCGTGTGCGGCTACGGCCGCGCCGACAAGGCGCAGGTGCAGCGCATGGTCAAGGCGATCCTCTCGATGCAGGCGCTGCCGACACCGAACCACGCTGCCGACGCGCTCGCCGTCGCGATCTGCCACGCGCTTGCGCCGCCGCTCCTCAAGCTGGCTGCAGGCTGACGTGATCGCGCGCCTCCGCGGCAAGCCGGTCGGGTCGACGCCCGATGGCCTCGTGCTCGACGTCGGCGGTGTCGGCTACCTCGTCGCGGCGACTCCGAGCGCAATCCGCAGAGCCGACGGCGCCGACGAGGTAATCGTGGAGACGTACCTGCATGTGCGCGAGGACACGATGCAGCTCTACGGCTTCGCCGACCGCGCCGAGCGCGAGCTCTTCATCCAGTTGCTCACCGTCAACGGCGTCGGCCCGAAGGTCGCGCTCGCGATCGTCTCGGGCTCGCCCGCCGAGGAGCTCCGCCGCGCGATCGTCCGCGAGGACACCGCGCGCTTCCAGGCGATTCCCGGCATCGGCAAGAAGACGGCCGAGCGCATCGTGCTCGAGCTGAAGGAGAAGGTCGGCGCCGGCGTCACCGAGCTGACGACGACGCCGTCGGGCGACAGCCACATCGTCGCGCGCGACGCGCTCGTCGAACTCGGGTACACGCTCCTCGACGCCGAGCGGGCGCTCGCCGACACCGATCCGGCGTTGCCGCCGGAGGATCGCGTACGGCTCGCGTTGAAGAGGGCGGCATGAGCAGCACCCCGTTTCTCGCGCCCGCGATCAAGGAGGACGAGGAGGCGGTCGAGCAGACGCTCCGGCCGCGCAGCCTCGACGACTTCGTCGGGCAGGAGCGCGTGAAGGAGCAGCTCGGCATCGCGCTCGCCGCCGCGAAGGCGCGTGGCGAGGCGCTCGACCACGTGCTGCTCGTCGGGCCTCCCGGGCTCGGCAAGACGAGCCTCGCGTACATCGTCCGTGAGGAGCTCGGCGTCGGCATCCGCTCGGTCGCGGGCCCGGCGCTCGAGCGGAAGGACATCGCCGCGATCCTCACGTCGGTCGAGGCGCGC
>JANMWV010000517.1:0-11919 GCA_031394165.1 Actinomycetes bacterium | reverse complement strand
AGATCGTCGACGAGTTCACCGGCCGCATCATGGAGGGCCGGCGCTGGAGCGAGGGGCTGCACCAGGCGATCGAGGCCAAGGAGGGCGTGCGGATCCAGGAGGAGCACCAGACGCTCGCCACGATCACGCTGCAGAACTACTTCCGCCTCTACGACAAGCTCGCCGGCATGACCGGTACGGCGAAGACGGAAGAGAAGGAATTCGTCGAGATCTACAACCTCAACGTCGTCGAGATTCCGACCAACGTCGACGTGGCGCGCCAGGACAAGCAGGATCTCGTCTTCAAGACGAAGGAAGGCAAGTTCGCCGCCGTCGCGCGCGACATCAAGGAGCGCAGCGAGACGGGCCAGCCGGTGCTCGTCGGCACGATCGCCGTCGAGACGTCGGAGTACCTCTCCGCGCTGCTGACGCGACAGGGCGTGAAGCACAGCGTCCTCAACGCGAAGGAGCACGCGCGCGAGGCCGAGATCATCAAGGACGCGGGCCAGCTCGGCGCAGTGACGATCGCGACGAACATGGCGGGCCGCGGTGTCGACATCAAGCTCGGGGGCGGCGTCACCGAGGTTGGCGGCCTCTACGTGCTCGGCACCGAGCGGCACGAGTCACGGCGCATCGACAACCAGCTGCGCGGGCGCTCCGGCCGTCAGGGCGACCCCGGCGAGACGCGCTTCTACCTCTCCGGCGAGGATGATCTCGTGCGCCTGTTCGCGGGCGACCGGATCAAGGGGATCATGGAGCGCTTCAAGATCCCGGACGACCAGCCCATGGAGGCGAAGATCCTCAGCCGCCAGATCGAAGGCGCGCAGAAGAAGGTCGAGGAGCAGAACTTCGTCATGCGCAAGAACGTGCTCAAGTACGACGACGTGCTCAACCGGCACCGCGGGCGCATCTACGAGCAGCGCCGCCAGGTGCTCGAGGGCGAGGACATGTCAGAGCAGGTGAAGCTCTGGATCGACGACCTCGTCGGGGACACCGTCAACGCATTCACGGAAGAGCACTACGCAGAAGAGTGGGATCTCGAGGCGCTGACGAACGCGGTCGCACAGATGTACCCGACGGAGATCACGGCGCAGGAGCTGCGCGAGGACCTCGGCGCCGACATCACGCGCGACGCGCTCATCGAGGAGTTCCAGACCGACGCGCGCGACGAGTACGAAGCGAAGGAAGAGCAGTTCGGTGCGGAGCTGATGCGCGAGCTCGAGCGGTTCGTGATCCTCCAGGTCGTCGACGTCCGCTGGCGCGAGCACCTCGAGAACATGGACTACCTGCGCGAGGGCGTGCACCTGCGCTCGATGGCGCAGAAGGATCCGCTCGTCGAGTACACGTCCGAGGGCGAGCGCATGTTCACCGACCTCGGCCGCGCGATTCGCGGCGAGGTCGTGCTGCACCTCTTCCACGCGGAGCTCGCGCCGCAGGACGCGCAGGAGCTCGTGCAGCAGCAGCAGCCCTCGAACGGCGGCAACCTCCAATACGAGCAGGACTCGGGCACGAGCTCCCTGGGCATCGTGCAGGCAGGCGCTCCGGTCGCCGTGGCGGCCGGAGCGCCGCACGAGAAGGTCGGCCGCAACGAGCCCTGCTGGTGCGGGTCGGGCAAGAAGTTCAAGAAATGTCACGGGGCCTAGATGGCAGACCAGCCGGAGCTCTCACTCGAGGATCAACTGAAGGAGATCGGGGCCCAGCTCGACTGGGTCCGTGGTTACCTTTGACCCCGCTTCGCTGACGACCCGCGTCGCAGAGCTCGAGCAGGAGCTCGGACAACCCGGCTTCTGGGACGAGCCGGAGCACGCCGCCCGCGTCTCGTCCGAGCACGCGCGCCTCGCGAAGCGCCTCGAGCGCTACGACCGTCTCACGCGCGAGTACGACGACGCACGCGAGCTGCTCGCCATGGACGAGAGCCTCGCCGGCGAGGTCGCGTCGTCGATCGTGCCGCTCCGCCGTGAGCTCGAGCGCCTTCAGGAGGACGCGCTGTTCAGCGGCGAGTACGACGCCGGCGACTCCGTCGTCACGATCCAGGCCGACGCGGGCGGCACCGACGCGCAGGACTGGGCCGAGATGATGCTGCGCATGTACCTGCGCTGGGCCGCCGACCGCGGCTTCAAGACCGAGGTGCTCGACACGAGCCCGGGGGAGGAGTACGGCATCAAGTCCTCGACGTTCACCGTCAAGGGCGACAACGCGTACGGGATCATGAAGGCGGAGCGCGGCAAGCACCGGCTCGTGCGTCAGAGCCCGTTCGACCAGGCGCACCGGCGCCACACGAGCTTCGGCCAGGTGATCGTCGCGCCGCTGCTCGAGGACACTGCGGCGATCGTGATCGACGATGACGACGTGCGCGTCGACACGTTCCGCTCGTCGGGCGCAGGCGGCCAGCACGTGAACAAGACCGACTCCGCGGTGCGGCTCACGCACATGCCGTCCGGCATCGTCGTCTCGGTGCAGAACGAGCGCAGCCAGACCGCGAACAAGGAGACGGCGATGAAGATCCTCCGCTCGCGCCTCGCCGAGAAGGCGGTGGAGGAACGCGAGGCCGAGCTCGCCCGCGAGCGCGGAGGTGTGAGCATGGGCTTCGGCGGCAACGCGGTACGCAGCTATGTGCTCCATCCCTACCAGCTCGTCAAGGATCACCGCACCGATTTCGAGGTGGGAAACGCGCAGGGCGTCCTCGACGGCGACCTCGACGGCTTCATCCGGGCGTATCTCCTGCACGCGGCAGGAAACGGCGGCTAGGCCGCCGAAGGGTCAGCTAGACTTGCCCTCGCCATCTGACCGGCGCGGGCACGGGGCCCGCCGACGCTCGGCCACCGGTAGAAGATCGTGACAGACCTCCAGACAGAGCCCTCTCAGACCGAACCTCAGCGCGCGGTCGAGGACGGCTCGCACGATCCCGCGCACGCTCCGCTGGGCGTCGGCGCGATGATCGTCTTCGAGGACGTCAAGAAGATCTACGAGCCTGACGTCGGGGCGCTCAAGGGCGTCTCGTTCGTGATCGAGAAGGGCGAGTTCGTCTTCGTCGTCGGCGCCTCCGGCTCCGGCAAGTCGACGCTCGTCAAGCTGTTGCTGAAGGAGATCGACCCGACGGCGGGCCGCATCGTCGTCGGCGGCCGCGACCTCAATCGCCTGAAGCACAGCAAGGTGCCGCTGCTGCGCCGTAACGTCGGTTGCGTCTTCCAGGACTTCAAGTTGCTGCCGAGCCGCACCGCCGCCGACAACGTCGCGTATGCGCTCAAGGTGCAGGGTGAGGGCCGTGCGTCGATCCGGCGCAAGGTTCCCGAGGTGCTGAACATGGTCGGCCTCGCGCACAAGATGAACTCGATGCCCGACGAGCTGTCGGGCGGCGAGCAGCAGCGCGTGTCGATCGCGCGCGCCGTCGTGAATCATCCGCCCTTGCTCGTGTGCGACGAGCCGACGGGGAACCTCGACCCCGACACGTCGGTCGGGATCATGCAGTTGCTCTACCGGATCAACCGTGCCGGCACGACGATCCTCATGGTCACGCACGACCGCGAGATGGTGGACAAGATGCGCAAGCGCGTGATCGCGCTCGAGGAAGGCCGGCTCTCGCGCGACGAGCGGCGCGGCGGGTACGCATCCGAATGAGTCGCGTTCGCCTGCTCTTCTCCGAGGCGTGGTCCTCGATCAGCCAGAACATCTCGACGACGTTCGCGGCGACGATGACCGTGCTCATCGGCATGTTCCTGCTCGGGCTCTTCATCGCGCTCGGCAGCTGGGTGCTCTCGTACAGCAACCACGTGAAGCGGGAGCTGCAGGTGAAGGTCTATTTCGCCGCAGGCGCGACGCCTGCGCAGGAGTACGCGGTGCAACAGAAGCTGCGCAAGGACCCGCGCGTGAAGACGATCCGCTTCGTCTCGAAGGAGCAGGCGCAGAAGATCATGGCGAAGAAGTTCCCGCTCCTCTACAAGACGCCGTTGCCGTCGAATCCGCTGCCCGACGCGTGGGTGGTCACGCCGACCAAGGCCGAGTACACGCCTGCCCTGGGTGCGCAGATTCGCGCCGCGAACTACCCGGGGGTGGAGCAAGGGTCCGCAGGTGTCCGCTGGGGAGCCGCGACGGCGCACCGCGTGTTGACGATCGCCAAGGTGATCTGGATCGTCTTCCTCATCGCGGTCGTCCTGCTCGTCACCGCGTCGACGCTGCTGATCGCGAACACGATTCGGCTGTCGATCTTCGCGCGGCGACGTGAGATCGAGGTGATGAAGCTCGTCGGCGCGACGAACTGGTTCATCCGCGGCCCGTTCATGCTCGAAGGCCTGATCTGCGGGCTCGGCGGCTCGATCCTCGCGGTCGTGCTGCTCGTAATCGGCAAGACCGTCGCGCTGCCGTCGCTCCTGCCCCACATCGGGGGCGGTGCCGACGTCCACGCCCTGTCGTTCACGCTGAACGCGTTGACGCTCCTGGGTGTCGGCCTGCTGCTCGGAGCCGCGGGCTCGGGGCTCACGCTGCGGCGTTTTCTTCAGGTGTAGCCCGCCCCTAGCCAACGGCCGGTTCTGGTCGTATGCTCGCGCGGTCCACATGCGGCGGCCCCTCATTCTGCTGGCTCTCGGGCTCGTGCTCGCGGGCCCATTCGTGCTCGGGTACCGCCTTTCGAGAGGCGACCGTGCCACCACGCCGGTCGCCATGGCGAGCGTGGTCGACGAGGTTCGTGCGGCGCTCGCCGGCCGTTATTACCGGCCCGTGCCCCCGTCCGTCCTCCAGCTCGGCTCGGTCGGCGAGATGATCTCCGCGCTCGGCGACCCGTACACCGCCTATCTCGCACCCCCCGACTACGAGCTGCTCCGCCAGCAGACCGAGTCGCACTACTCGGGGATCGGCGTCAGCGTGCTGCCGTCGGCGCGCGGGGTCGTCGTCGTCTCGGTGCGGCCCGGCCCGGCCACCCGCGCGGGCCTGCGCGTGGGGGACACGATCGTCGGAATCGACGGCCTGGCGAGCTTGGGCCTCGGCACGGATGCGGCACGCGTGCGCATCCTCGGCCCGCTCGGCACCCACGTGCGGCTCGAGGTGCTCCGCGCCCGGACCAGGATCGATCTCGACGTCCGCCGCGGGCTCGTCCGCGCCCCCCTCGTCGAGACCGCGCTGCTCTCGTACGGCGGGCGCCGCTGGGGCCACCTGCGACTCGGCGCCTTCAGGGCCGGGGCCGCGGCCGCGCTGCGGAAGCAGATCCGCGGGCTCGAGCGCGGCGGAGCGGCCGGTCTCGTGCTCGACCTCCGCGAGAATCCCGGCGGACTGCTCGACCAGGCCGTCGCCGTGTCGTCGCTCTTCCTCGACCGCGGCGTCGTCGTGTCGCTCGCAGGGGCGCACAACCCGCGCGAGGTGTACCGCGCCGCCGGCGGCATCGCAACGCGGCTGCCGCTCGTGGTGCTCGTCGACCGGTACAGCGCGAGCTCGTCCGAGATCGTCGCAGCCGCGCTGAACGACAACCAGCGAGCGACCCTCGTCGGCGAGCGGACGTTCGGCAAGGCGCTCGTCCAGTCGCTCGACCCGCTCGACAACGGCGCCGCGCTCGAGATCACGATTGCCCGCTACACGACGCCCGCCGGCCGGAACATCTCCGGCGTCGGCGTCGTGCCGACCGTCCACGTGGTCGACGACCCGCGCACCGCCCGCGACGAGGCGCTCGAGACGGCGCTCCGCGTGCTGGCCCGCCCGACGAGTTAGTGGTTTGGCCGGTAATGTTGCCCGGTTTCCGGGTTGCGAGCACCAAGCGGGAGGCCGTCGGCGGCCGCGTCAAGGCTGGTTGCCTTGACAAGGCCGACGGTGGACCCCTGCGCAGCGTGATCGCGGGCCGGAGACCCGGCGAACGTTGCCGGTCAGGCCACTAGATACCGTGGCCCCATGGCGGGGCGGAACCAGCGGCAGAAACGGCCGAGCCGGAGCGACCGCCACCAGACGCGCCAGCCGCCACGGAAGCCGGTCTCGCAGCTGACCGTTCGCCTCCCGCAGCGAACGACCCCGCCCGAGACGGTGGTCGCGCATCTCGGGCCGACGAACTCGGGCAAGACGCACGACGCGCTGCGCTTCCTCGTCGAGCACGGGCGCGGCGTGTACGCGGCGCCGCTGCGCATGCTCGCGCAGGAGGCGCACCGCCGCCTCTCGGCCGAGCTCGGCGAGGCGCGCGTGGGGCTCGTCACCGGCGAGGAGCGCGTCAACCCCGACGCGCCGATCATCTGCTGCACCGCCGAGATGGCGCCGTTGCGCGGCGAGACGCTCGTCCTCGACGAGGTGCAGTGGGCCGAGGACGAGGAGCGCGGGTCGGCGTGGACGCGGCTGATGCTCGGCGGCGAGTACCGCCACATCCTCCTGCTCGGCGCCGTCGAGGCGCTGCCCCTCGTGCAGCACGCGTTCCCCGACGCGGAGCTGCGGTTCTTCGAGCGCAAGGCGCCGCTCGACTGGCTCGGCAAGCGCGGCGTCGCCGGGCTGCACGCAGGCACCGTCGTCGTCGCGTTCAGCCGGCGCGCCGTGATCGGCCTCGCGGGCGAGCTGAACCGGCTGCACCCCGGCCGCGTCGCCGTGCTGTACGGCGCCATGCCGCTCGCGTCGCGTCGTGAGGAGATCGAGCGCTTCATCTCCGGCGCCGCCGAGGTGTGCGCGTCGACCGACGTGATCGGGCACGGCGTCAACCTGCCGTGCGAGACGCTGCTCTTCGCCGAGACCGAGAAGTTCGACGGCAGGGAGCGTCGCGACCTCGAGCCGTGGGAGCTCGCCCAGATCGCCGGCCGTGCGGGCCGCTTCGGCTTCCACGAGCGCGGCCACGTCGGCGTGCTGACCGGCGTCCCGTGGGCGCATCCCGATCCAGAGCTCGTGCGCGACGCGCTGACACCGCACGTCGAGCTGCCGGGCGGCCACCTCGGCTACCGCGTCGTCGACACCGGCCGCCTGCGTCCGCAGCTCGCCGATCTGAACGTGACGCGCGTCGACGAGATCGAGCCGGCGCTGCACGCGTGGCGCAACGCGGCGCTGCGTTTCTGGAGCGTCGAGGGCTGGCTCACCGTCGAGTCGATTCAGCCCCTGCTGGCGCGCCTCGACGCGGTGCGAGACTCGCTGAGCCACAGCCGCAAGCGCCTCGAGCTCGCCGACGTGTGGAAGCTGATGCAGGCGCCGATCGACGAGGACGGCCTGGTGCTGCTCGGCACGCTCGCGTGCGCGGTCGCCGGCGACCAGCCACAGCGGGCGATCCTCGCGTGGCTCCTCGATCCGCACCGGCTGCGCTCGGCCGCGCTCGAGGAGGCCGAGGCGGCTGCGCGCGAGGCGTCGATCCTCCGCTGGTTCGCGCTCCAGTACCCCGGCGTGGGCGGCGTGACGATCGAGAAGGCGGCTGCGCTCGAGGAGGCGGCGGCCGCGCGGGTCGTCCAGATGCTCCGGGCCGAGATCGAGGATCCGACGATCGGCCGCTGCAAGGTCTGCGGCTCCCGGACGGCTCCGTGGGCGACGCTCTGCGACCGCTGCTTCATGGCGCGCGGGTATAAGACCGGCAAGCGGTAGCGGTTCGGCCTACGCGTTATTTGTTGTCAGCGGGCAAAAGGGGGATTGCGCGTCAGGTAGACCCGGGCACGATGAGGGCATGACCACGGATCGCCGAGACCGCGTCATGGACTGGCAGGAGGAGTTGCTGCGGATCGCGCCGCAGCTCTTCGAACTGCCGGTGGCCGCACGCCAGGCCGTCTACGACACCGTCTCGAAGTTCCTGCGCGAGGACGCGGAGCCGACAGCGCTGCCGCGGCTCTCGCAGGCCGCCTGACCGTCGAGCACGACGTTCGCGCAGCCGGCCGTCCCTAGACTGGCCCGCATGGCGAAGGCGAAGGGCGAGAAGCCGATCGTGGACAACCGCCGTGCGCGGCACGACTACCACCTCTCCGACAAGGTCGAGGCCGGCCTCGTGCTGACCGGAACCGAGGTGAAGGCGCTGCGCGACGGCAAGGCGACCCTCCAGCAGGCGTACGCCGATGTGCGGAACGGCGAAGCGTGGCTCGTCGGCCTGCACATCCCCGAGTACGGGCAGGGGAACCGCGCGAACCACGAGCCCGACCGCGCGCGCAAGCTGCTGCTGCACCGGCGGGAGATCGACCGCATGTACGCGCAGGCGCGCGAGAAGGGCATGACGATCGTGCCGACGAAGCTCTACTTCAAGGACGGCCGCGTGAAGGCCGAGCTCGCGATGGGAAAGGGCAAGGAGCTCCGCGACAAGCGCCGCGACGTCGCCGACCGGGACGCGAAGCGGCAGATCGACCGCGAGCTGAAGTCGGCGCGCCGCTAGGCAGCGCAACGACCGCGGCGTATGCTCGCCGGGTGGCGGCAGCCGCGCCGCCCGTTTCCGACAGGAGGCAATAGTGAGGCGCGTCTCGCTCACGGTCAACGGTGTTGCGCACGAACTCGAGGTCGAGCCGCGTGACCTGCTCGTCTACGTCCTGCGCGATCGACTCGACCTGACGGGCACCGTCGTCGGGTGCGACACCTCGTCGTGCGGCGCGTGCACCGTGCTGCTCGACGGCGAATCGGTGAAGTCCTGCACGCTGCTCGCCGTCCAGGCGAACGGTCACGCCGTCACCACGATCGAAGCGCTGGCCGAGAAAGGCTCGCTCAACGAGCTCCAGCAGAGCTTCCACGAGCATCACGCGCTCCAGTGCGGCTACTGCACGAGCGGCATGGTGCTCGCGGCGACGAGCCTCCTCGCCGAGAACCCGCGCCCGAGCGAGGACGAGATCCGGCACGCGCTGGAAGGCAACATCTGCCGCTGCACCGGCTACCAGAACATCGTCGACGCGATCGCGGCGGTGGCCCGATGAGCGCGCCGGTGGAGGTCGAGGTCGGCCGCGCGATCGGCACGCGCGTCGACCGCAAGGAAGACAAGAAGCTCTTGATGGGGCAGGCGCAGTGGGTCGACAACATGCGTGTCCCCGGCATGGTGTACCTCGGCGTCGTGCGTAGCCCGTACGCGCACGCGCGCATCAAGAAGGTGAACGTCGCGCCGGCCCTGGCGCACGCCGACGTGATCGCCGCGTGGACCGGTGCGGACCTCGACGCCGAATGGGCAGGCTCGCTGCCGTGCGCATGGCTGCCGACGGAGGACACGAAGGCGCCGCCGCACAAGCCGGTCGCGATCGACAAGGCGCGGTACGCGGGCGACGCCGTTGCGGTCGTCGTGACCAAGAGTCGCAGCGCTGTCGAGGATGCGATGGAGCTCGTCGAGGTCGAGTACGAGCCGTTGCCCGTTGCCGCGAGCATCGAGGCCGCGCTCGCCGACGACGCGCCGCTGATCCACGAGGAGCTCGGCACGAACCGCTGCTACACGTGGGTGCTCGAGGCCGGCGAGGTCGACCGCCTGTTCGCGGAGGCCGGCGTGACGGTCGCCGAGCGCTACTACCAGAACCGGCTGATCCCGAACGCGATCGAGCCGCGGGCGGTGTTCGTGCAACCGGTGGCCGCCAACGGCGACTTCACGATCTGGTCGACGACGCAGATCCCGCACATCGCACGCGTGACGCTCAGCGGCGTTACGGGCATCCCCGAAGCGAAGCTGCGCGTGATCGCGCCGGACGTCGGCGGCGGCTTCGGCTCGAAGCTCGACATCTACGCGGAAGAGGCGCTTGCGCTCGTCGTCGCGCGCCGGCTGGGGTGCGCCGTCAAGTGGACGGAGGGCCGCAGCGAGGGCTATCTGTCCACGATCCACGGCCGCGACGTGATCCAGGAGATCGAGCTCGCCGCCACGGCGGAGGGCAAGATCACCGCCGTCCGCACGAAGCTGACCGCTGCGATGGGCGCGTACCTCCAGCTCGTGACGCCGGGCATTCCGCTGCTCGGCGCGTGGCTCTATGCGGGCTGTTACGACGTCGAGGGCTACAGCTTCGAGTGCACCGGCGTGTTCACGAACACGGTGCCGACTGACGCGTACCGCGGTGCCGGACGACCGGAGGCCACGTACGCGATCGAGCGTGTGGTCGACGCGCTCGCGCGCAAGCTCGGCAAGGACCCGGTCGAGATCCGGCGGCTCAATTTCATCCGCGAGTTTCCGGCGACGATCGCCGCGGGCCTGACGATCGACTCGGGCGACTACGACGCGTGCCTCGATCGTGCGCTCGAGCTGGTCGACTACGACGCGGTGCGGAAGCAGCAGGCCGCACGGCGCGAGCACGGCGACTCGAAGCTGCTCGGCATCGGGCTCTCGACGTACGTGGAGATGTGCGGGCTCGCGCCGTCGAAGATCCTCGGCGCGATTCGCTACGGCGCGGGCGGCTGGGACACGGCGACGATCCGCTGCCTGCCGACCGGGACGGTGCAGGTGCTGACCGGCACGTCGCCGCACGGCCAGGGCCATGAGACGTCGTGGTCGCAGATCGTGGCCGACCGGCTCGGCTACGAGATCGGCGAGATCGAAGTGCTGCACGGCGACACGTCGGTCTCCCCGCTCGGCATGGACACCTACGGCAGCCGCAGCCTCGCCGTCGGCGGCGTCGCCATCTACTACGCGGCGGAGAAGATCATCGCGAAGGCGAAGACGATCGCGGCGCACCGGCTCGGCGTCGAGGAGGCGACGATCGAGCATGTCCACGGCCGCTTCATCGGCCCGGACGCGTCGGTGACGCTGAAGGAGATCGCGCTGTCGGCGTGGACGGCGCACGACCTGCCCGACGGGATGGAGCCGGGGCTCGAGGCGACGTACGTCTACGATCCGCCGAACTTCTCGTGGCCGTCGGGCGCGCACGTGGCGATCGTGGAGATCGACACCGAGACGGGCAATGTCGAGCTCATGCGCTACGTCGCCGTGGACGACGTCGGCACCGTGATCAATCCGACGATCGTCGAGGGACAGATCCACGGCGGGCTCGCGCAGGGCGTCGCGCAGGCGCTCTACGAAGAGGCGGTGTACGACGAGGAGGGCAACCTGTTGACCGGCAACATGGCGACGTATCTCGTTCCGTCGGCGGCGGACCTGCCGCGGTGGGAGCTCGACCGCGTCGAGACGCCGAGCCCGACGAACCCGCTCGGCGTGAAGGGCGTGGGAGAGACGGGTGCGATCGCCTCGCCGGCTGCCGTGATGAACGCGGTCGTCGACGCGCTCGCCGCGGACGGCATCACCGAGATGGCGATGCCCGCAACTCCGGAGCGAATCTGGCGGGCGCTGGAGGAGGTGCGGCGATGATTCCCGCACCGTTCGACTACGAGGTCGCGGAGTCCATCGAGCACGCGCTGTCGCTGCTGAAGGAGCGAGACGACGCGAAGCTGCTCGCCGGCGGCCACTCGCTGCTGCCGCTCCTGAAGCTGCGGATCACGCGGCCGGGCCTGCTCGTCGACATCGGGGAGCTCTCCGAGCTGTCCTACATTCGCGACGAGCCGGGCACGCTCGCGATCGGCGCGCTGACGAGGCATCACGACCTCGCCACCTCGCCGCTCGTGCAGGAGCACAACCCGCTCGTGTCGTACGCCGCGCGCTTGATCGGCGATCCGCAGGTGCGGCATCGCGGCACGATCGGCGGCTCGCTCGCGCACGGCGACCCGGCGTCCGACCTGCCCGCCGTGCTGCTCGCGCTCGACGGCGAGGTCGACGTCGCCGGCGCGGACGGCGTGCGAACCGTCGCGGCGCGGGACTTCTTCCGCGGCGTCTTCGAGACGGCGGCCGGCCCGGGCGAGATCGTCACCGAGGTGCGGGTGCCGAAGCTGACCGGCGACCACGTCTGGAGCTATCTGAAGTTCCGCCGGCGGGCGCAGGACTGGGCCACCGTCGGAGTCGCAGCGGTGGCGCGGCGCTCGAACGGCGGCGTCGCCGACCCCGCGCTCGCACTCGTGAACATGGGCGCGACGCCGCTGCGGGCGGCGCAGGCGGAGGCGGCGTGGGCCGCAGGCTCAGCCGATCCCGGCGAGGCGGCCGACGCGGGCACGGAGCCGCCGAGCGACACGCACGCGAGCGCC
>JANMWV010000476.1:0-2050 GCA_031394165.1 Actinomycetes bacterium | reverse complement strand
CCAGTCCGTCGCGACGCGGCTCGTCGTCGAGCGGGAGCGCGAGCGGCGCGCCTTCGTCGAGGCGGGCTACTGGGATATCGAGGGAACGTTCGACCCCGGCTCGTTCGCCGCGAAGCTCGTAGCGCTGGATGGCAAGCGCGTCACGCAGGGCCGCGACTTCGCCCAAGACGGGACGCTGCGCAGCAACGACCTCGCCCGGCTCGACGAGGACACCGCACGCGGTCTCGCCACCCGTCTCGACGGAGCGCCATTCACCGTCCGCACCGTCGAGGAGAAGCCCTACACGCGCCGGCCCGCGCCGCCGTTTATGACCTCGACGCTGCAGCAGGAGGCGAGCCGCAAGCTCCGCTACTCCGCGCAGACGACGATGCGCGTCGCCCAGCGGTTGTACGAGAACGGCTACATCACGTACATGCGCACCGACTCGACGACACTGTCGGAGTCGGCGCTCACCGCCGCCCGACGCCAGGCGACCGAGCTGTATGGCGCCGAGTTCATCCCGGCCGCGCCACGCCGCTACGAGCGTCGCGTGAAGAACGCCCAGGAAGCGCACGAAGCGATCCGCCCGGCCGGCGACGAGTTCCGCACGCCGCAGCAGGTCTCGCGCGAGCTCGAGCGCGACCAGTTCGCGCTCTACGAGCTGATCTGGATGCGGACTGTCGCCTCTCAGATGGAAGACGCCCGTGGCCAAACAGCCTCGCTCCGGCTCGGGGCCATCTCGACCACGGGAGAGGATGCCGAGTTCGGTGCGTCAGGCACAGTCATCACCTTCCGCGGCTTTCTCGCTGCATACGAAGAAGGGCGCGACGAGGAACCGGCCGACGGCGCCGACGACGAACGCCGGCTGCCACCGCTGAAGCCCGGCGACTCCGTTGACGCGAAGTCACTCGAGCCGCAAGGCCACGCGACCACGCCGCCCGCGCGCTACACCGAGGCGACGTTGGTGAAAGCGCTCGAGGATCGCGGCATCGGCCGCCCGTCCACGTACGCGTCGATCCTCGGCACGATCGTCGACCGGGGCTACGTCTTCAAGAAGGGCACGGCGCTCGTCCCGACCTTTCTCGCGTTCGCGGTCACGCAGCTTCTGGAACAGCACTTTGCGCGGCTCGTAGACTACGACTTCACGGCGCGGCTGGACGACGATCTCGACCGGATCGCCGCCGGCGACGAGCAGCGCGTCGCCTGGCTCACGCGCTTCTACCGTGGCGACGCCGACGAGATGGGCCTGAAGGCTCTCGTCACGGAGCGTCTTGACGACATCGATCCGCGCGCGATCAACTCGATCGAGATCGGCAACGGCATCGTCCTACGCGTTGGCCGCTACGGCCCATACCTCGTTCGCGGCGATGAGCGCGCAAGCGTCCCGGACGACACGGCGCCGGACGAACTGACCGTCGCCGTCGCCGAAGCGTTGCTGGCGAACCCATCCGCGGATCGCACGCTCGGCGTCCACCCCGAGACGGGCAACGAGATCGCCGCGAGGTCAGGCCGCTACGGGCCGTACGTCACGGAAGTCCTGCCGGAGGGCTCAACGGACAAGCCCCGCACTGCGTCTCTCTTCAAGTCGATGGCGCTCGAGTCGATGACCCTCGAGGATGCGCTTCGACTGCTCACACTTCCTCGCTCGCTCGGTTCGGGCGAAGACGGTGCGGAAGTCATCGCGCAGAACGGCCGCTACGGCCCGTTCATCAAACGCGGGACCGACACCAGGTCACTGGAAACAGAAGAGCAACTCCTGACTGTCACGCTGGAAGAAGCCACAGCAGTGCTCGCACAACCGAAGACGCGTCGCGGACGCAGCGGCGAGTCGGCAACGCCACGCGGCCCGCTCCGCGAGGTCGGCGCCGACCCGTCCAGCGGCAAGCCGTTGGTCGTCAAAGACGGGCGCTTCGGCCCGTACGTCACCGACGGCGAAACGAACGCAAGCCTCCGGCGCGGCGACGACGTCGAGTCACTGACCATCGATCGCGCAGTCGAACTGCTCGCCGAACGACGGGCTGCAGGCCCTTCGAAACGTCCCAAGAAACGCTCGCGCAGCTGAACGTTTAAG
>JANMWV010000416.1:0-1768 GCA_031394165.1 Actinomycetes bacterium | reverse complement strand
GATCCTCCTTGGGCTCCTTCGTCTTGCTCGAGAACGAGATCTCCTTCTCCAGGAACGAGCCGGACGCCGTCTTCGGCTCCTGCTCCGTCTGCTCCTGCTGCTCCTTGGGCTCCTTCGGCTTGCGCGAGAACGAGAGCTCCTTCTTCCACATCGAGTCGCCCATCTCAGCTCCCTGCCATTCGCAGGGCGGGCGCGGGCTGCTCGGAGATCGTGGGAACGTCCTGCTGCGGAATCGCGGGCGCCGCGTGCTGCGGCGGCGGCTTCGGCGCGTTGAGCTTGGCCAGCGCGCCCGAGACGTCCATGCCGGCGCGCTCGAGGATGCCGGCGAGCTGCTCGGGCCGGCTCGAGCGGGACAGCGCATCGTCGACGTTCACGACGCCGCGCATCGCGAGATCGGCGAGGGACTGCTCCATCGTCTGCATGCCGCCGGCGGTCTTGGTCTGCATGACCGAGTAGACCTGCTCGATCTTCGCCTGGCGGATGAGGTTGCGAACGGCGTCGTCCGGCAGCAGGATCTCGAGTGCCGCGACGCGGCCGACACCGTCGGCGGTCGGCAGCAACGCCTGCGTGACCACCGCCTGCAGCGAGTTGGCGATCATGATGCGCACCTGCTCCTGCTGCTCGGGCGCGAAGACGTCGATGATGCGGTCGATCGTGGAAGGCGCGCTCTGCGTGTGCAGCGTGCCGAAGACGAGGTGGCCCGTCTCCGCGGCGGTGAGCGCGGTCGAGATCGTCTCGAGGTCGCGCATCTCGCCGACGAGGATGATGTCCGGGTCCTGGCGGAGCGCTGCTTTCAGTGCTTCGGCGAAGCTCGAGGCGTCGGGGCCGATCTCGCGCTGGTTGACGATGCACTTCTTGTGGCGGTGCACGAACTCGATCGGATCCTCGATGGTGAGGATGTGCTCGGAGCGCGTGCGGTTGATCTCGTCGATGATCGCCGCGAGCGTCGTCGACTTGCCGGAGCCGGTCGGGCCGGTGACCAGCACGAGCCCGCGCGGATAGCTCGCGAGCGAATGCAGCACGGGCGGGAGCGACAGCTCCTCGAGCGTCTTGATCTCCTGGGGGATGAGACGAAATGCCGCGCTGACGGCTTCGCGCTGGTAGTAGACGTTGACGCGGAAGCGTGCGAGCCCCGGCATCGAGTACGCGAAGTCGAGCTGCCGCTTGAGCTCGAACTGCTTCTGCTGCTCGCTCGAGAGGACGCGGTACAGCAGGCTGCGCGTATCGTCGGACGTCAGAGGCTCATAGCCTTCTGCCCGAACAATGTGACCGCGCACGCGGAAGGCCGGCGGGCTTCCGACCGTGACGTGCAGGTCGGATGCGTTGTGCGCGACCATCTGCTCGAGCAGGTCGTCGATGGAAGTGAGCTGCGGCATAGTCCCTCGACCGGGCTATCGGCACAGCGCCACGACGGCTTGAGTGCCCGTGTATCCCCTCGCCGTGAGGTATGCGAATCCCCCGAATGGGGCTAACTCGATCAGGCCTCTTCGGTCGATACAGGCCGAGCCATCCCGCCTATTCCACCCCCGTGGAAGGAGACGCTCGTCCAATGATTACTCGCATGAAGCAGCGCCTCGGCTCGGAACAGGGTTTCACCCTGATCGAGCTCTTGGTCGTCATCATCATCCTCGGCATCCTGCTGGCGATCGCAGTGCCGTCGTACCTGTCCTTCAAGGATCGCGCGAACAAGTCGGCCGCACAGGCCAACGTCCGCGCCGTCCTGCCGGACGTCGAGTCGTACAACGCCGACAACGTCCCGGGTGCGGTC
>JANMWV010000403.1:0-2539 GCA_031394165.1 Actinomycetes bacterium | reverse complement strand
CGCACGCAAGCGCGGCGGCGGCGTACCACCTCGCTCTCCGCGTGACGAACGCTTTCGCGACGAGGAAGAAGCACAGGGCTGCATACGGATACGCGAGGGGCTCCTCGACGATCCACGACGAGTACGCAACCGCCGGTGTCGCGGCGGCGCCCGCCGCGGCGAAGAGGGCCCACCAGCGCCCGACGACGAGCCGAGCAAGTGCATACGTCGGGAACAGCACCGATGCCATCACGAGGACGCCGATGTACTTCACCGCGTCGTAGGACGCGTGCGTGCTGCCGAGCCACCACGCGGGTGCGATCAGATACGTGTAGAGCGTGTCGGGGGAGTGCGCGACGCCGCGGCGTGCGGCGTGGCCGGTCTCGGCGACCGCGCGTGCGAGCTGTGTCCGCTCGAGCTCGTCGGTGAACAACCACGGCGTGACCCGGCCCCAGGCCTCGTAGACGTAGACGATGCAGAGCCACATGTAGACGCTCAACAGCGGCACGGCGGCCAGCAGCCCGTCGGCGAACGTGCGAGTCTTCGGTTCGGGCCGTGCGACAGCGCTCACTCAGTGGCCAACCCGAGCACGACGGCCGGATCGAGATCGATCTCGCGCCTCACGAACCGGCAGGGGACATCGGCGCGCCTGCATGCTTCGAGAACCGCGTCGAGCCGCTCGCGCGGAGCCGTGGGAATCGTCACGAGCACCGTTTCCGGCTCGAGCCGCCCCAGCGCCCAGCCGATGTCGTCCAGACCGCCGACCACACGGACGCCCTGGATGCGTTGTCGACGGATCGCCGAATCGTCGTCGACGAAGCCGACGACGCGCTGCCCGCTCTGCTCGCGCAATTCCCGCAGGAGGCTGCGCCCGCTCGTCCCGGCGCCGACGATCAGCACGCGGCTCTGTGCCTTCCTGCCGACGAGCGACGAGAGCGCTCGCGCGACGCCGCGCTCCCAGAATCGCGCCGCCCCGACGAGCAGCGAGCAGAGCAGAAGGTCGATGAAGAAGATGCCGCGAGGGAAGCCGTTCCACGGCACCGTGATCCAGATGAAGACAAACGCCGCGGCCTCGGATACGACCACGGCGGCGAAGATGCTCGCAGCGTCGCGCGCGCCGGCGTAACGCCAGACGCCGCGATAGAGGCCGAAGAGCATGAAGGCGAGATAGCGGGCGACGAGCACTGCCGGCAGAGCGAGATGGAACACGTGTCGCATCCACGGCGTGCCTGCGCCCTGAACGCGGATGGCGTACGCGGCTGCGAACGAGCCGCTGATCAGCGCGAAGTCGACCAGCACCTCGACGAAGCGGCGGCGGTGGACGATCAGCGAGCGCAGAAGCGACGGCGAACGCTCGGTGTCTGCAGTGTGCTCGACGTCGGCGAGGTACGTGCCGAATTGGAGCAGAAACGCGAACGTGAGCAGGACTCCGGCGAGTGTGACGTACGTGTCGTCGAGGACGTTGTACGCGAGGCTCGTTCCCCCCAGCGCCGCCGAGACGACGCCGAGCAGAATCACGGCGCGCTTCTCGGACAGGCCGCGGTAGACGAGGCGATGCGATGTGTGATCCCTTCCGCCCTGGTAGACCGGACGTCCTTCGAGGAGCCGCACGATCGTCACGAGCGCCGTGTCGAGGATAGGCACGGCGAGCACGAGGATCGGGAGGATCAGCGTCGCGACCGTGGAGCCGGCGACCTTCCAGCTCCCGGCGAGGCTGAGCGCCGCGAGTGCAAACCCGAGCACCTGGCTCCCGCTGTCGCCCATGAACACGGCTGCCGATCGGTTGATCCTGAGGTTGTACGGGAGGAAGCCCACGCAGGCGAGGCAGACGCTGAGGGAGATCGCGAGCACGACGCGGCTCGGGTGGATCGTCACGGCGTCGATCGCGAAGTACGCGCAGGCGATCGCCGCGAGCGTCGAGGCGAGCCCATCCATGTTGTCGAGCAGGTTGAAGGCATTCGCCATGCCGACCAGCCACAGCACGCCGAGTGCCGTCGCCAGGACGCCGTTCGACACCACCTGTACGCGAACGCCGAGCCCGATGACGAGGGCGGCAGCACCGAGTTGCGCGCCGAGCTTGGCAAGCGGGTTGAGGGTGAAGAGATCGTCGATCAGGCCCGCGACGAAGAGGATCGCGCAGCCGCCGACGATCCCCAGCAGTTCGTGCGTCGCGGGCACAGAGCCGGTCAGGAGCGCGACGCCGACCCCGGCGAGCAGCCCGGCGAAGATTCCGATTCCGCCGACGAGCGGCGTGTCGTGGCGGTGCCAGCGGTCGGCCGAGGGGGCGGCCACGACGCGCCTCGAAAGCGGCGCACGCAGGAGCAACCCGATCGTCAGCAGGCTCGCCGGAAGGGCCGCCAGCGCCGCCACGGCCGTCACGGCGCGGCGCGCCTCCGCCGCGCAGTTCGTGCGGGTCGTAGCACGCGGTCCAGCGTAACCAACCGCTGTAAGCGCCGTGTTTGGGGCCGCCGGCCCGGCCGCCGTGCCGGGTAGGTTGGCGCCGGAGCCACCGTGAAGACGCCTCTGCTCGAGCTCATCCGCTGCCCGTTCTGCCGCGCCC
>JANMWV010000394.1:0-7017 GCA_031394165.1 Actinomycetes bacterium | reverse complement strand
GGCGCTCGTCGTCGACATAGGCGACGACGCCCTTGCGGTTCGGCTCGTCCCAGCGTTCGACGGTCGCGAGTCGGGCGTCGACCTCCCCGACGGCCTCGTAGCCGAGGTCGAACAGATCGGAGTAGAAGAAGGGGATGTGGTCGTACGGCCGCTCGGCGCCTGCCATGTTCGCGCCCGTGAACTTGCCGTGGGTGACGGCGTGGTCCTCGTGCTCGACGCGCATGCTGTGCCCGAGCGCAGGCACGGGGAAGTTCGCCACGTCGCCCGCGGCGAAGACGTCGTCGCGCCCGCCGGCCCGTCCGAGCTCGTCGACGACGATGCCGTTGTCGACCGGCAGTCCTGCCGCCTGGGCCAGCTCGGTATTCGGGACGATCCCGAGCCCCGCGACGACGGCGTCGCCCTCGATCACGCGGCCCGAGCCGGTCGCGACGCGCAGGCCCTGCACCGACTCGACGGTCTCGCCCGTGAGCACCTCGACGCCCCGCTCGCGGTAGTAGCCGGTGACGAACTCCGCGAGCGCAGGCGGCAGCGTCCGCGCCGCAATCGTCGCATCGGGGAACACCATGGTGACGCGTGCGCCGAGGCCCGTCAGCGCCGCGGCGAGCTCTGACCCGATGAAGCCTCCGCCGATCACGACGACGCTCGCGCCGCCGTCGCCGGCGAGCCCGCGGAGCGTGCGGTAGTCGCCGAGCGTGCGGAAGTAGATGACGTCGCCGTCCGCGTGCGGAAGCTCGCGCGGCCGCCCGCCGGTCGCGAGCAGCAGCTTCTCCCACTCGTACTCGTCACCCGCGTCGTCGGTCGCGCGATGGGTGTCGAGATCGAGCGAGACGATCGTCCGGCCGAGCACGAGGTCGACGTGGCGGTCGGCGCTGCCCAACCAGATCTTCGCCTCGTCTCCACCGCTCCAGAGGCCCTTCGTCAGCGGTGGCCGCTTGTACGGAGGGTCGGGCTCCCCGCCGACGAGCGTGATCGCGCCGTCGGGATCGTGGTCGCGGATCCCCTGCGTCGCCGCGTCGGCGGTCATGCCGCCGCCGACGATCAGATATCGGGTGCTCTTCATCGGGCCTCGCTTGTCGGGAGAACGGGAATCAATCGTCATACGATCCAACGGGTCGACCGGATTCGGTATTCCTCATACTGCCGGTGATGGATACGCCAACGGATTGGCCCGTCGTCGATGGCGCGCTGGAGCGCACGTTCGAGCTGCCGTCGTTTCCCGACGCGATCGCCTTCGTCAACCGGGTCGCAGAGCTCGCTCAGGCCGAGAATCACCACCCGGACATCGGCATCTCCTACAAGAAGGTGACGCTGCGCTGGACGACGCACTCCGAGGGCGGCATCACCAATCGTGACCACGAGTTGGCCCGACGCTCGGCCGAACTGGCCTAGCGCAGAAGCCTCACCACGGCGGCGTGCGCCAGTACGAGCTCCGGCTCCCGCTGCATGAGCGAGACGTAGCGCCGGCCGAACGGCGTGTCCGCCTTCGGCGGCAGCAGCAACTCTCGCCCGCGGTCGAACAGCTCGCCGGGCGTCGCAATCTCGTTGTCCTCGTCGCCGTCCTTCACGTCGAGCGTCTCGTCGATCGCGAGGATGAGCGCCGAGAACGGCTGCAACCAACCGTAGCGCAGCGGATCGGAGACGATCTGCAGGAACTGCGCGCCGCTCAGCTCCCCGTGCACACGCTCGAGCGTGCGCCGCTCGGCACCGAGCACGGCCTTGTGCAGGGCCAGCAGCGGCAGACGCAGCGCCTGGAGATCGTCGCCGCCGGTCACCACGCGATCGTGGACGAGCGCCTCAGCCCATCTCGATCTCGACCGGCACACCGAGCCGGCCGAGCCGGCGCAGATGCCGGTGGTGCGAGCGGAGCGCGACCCACAGCGACGGCTGCGCCGTGTAGCGGACGCCGTACTTCAGCGCGTTGCGGCGCACGATCTCCGCGATGCGCGGGTAGTGCGTGTGCGGAACGCGCGGAAACAGGTGATGCTCGATCTGGTAGTTGAGCCCGCCGAGCACCCAGGTGAGGAACGCGTTGCGCGGGCAGAAGTCGACGGTCGTCTCGACCTCGTGCACGGCCCAGGGCTTCTTCTCCGCCTCGAGCTGCTCGGCCGTGGTGAAGTCGGCCTCCTCGACGCAGTGCGCCAGCTGAAACGTCGTCGCAGTGACGAGGCTCGTCGCCATCGTGAAGCCGACGTACCCGGCTGCGACGACCCACCACGGATAGACGAGGAGCGGTGCGACGATCGCCCAGCTGACGAAGATCCCCTTGCCTGCCAGCAACCCGGCGAGGTCCCAGCGACGCGGCATGCGCAGGGCGCTCTTGCCGATGCGATGTCTGATCAGGGCTGCGACGTCCGCGCCGGTCTGCCAGCGAATCACCATCACGCTGTAGAGCGGCCAGATGTAGATGTGCTGGAGCCGATACCACGGCTTCGGTTCCTGGCTCGGCATCAGTCGCGCGAACGGCGTCTGACTGATGTCGTCGTCGTAGCCGTCGACGTTCGTATAGGTGTGATGCGCGACGTTGTGCTTCACGCGCCACGCGTAGCTCGAGAAGCCGAGCATCGCGTCGGCGGTCCACCCCATCAGGTGGTTGAAGCGGCGCGTCCGGAAGTACGCGCCGTGATTCGCGTCGTGCTGGACGCAGAAGCCGATCAGCACGGTGCGCACAACGAGGCCGGCGAGGGCGAGCAGTCCGAGCGCGACGCCGGGCCGCACGAAGACGATCGCGACCCAGGACGCAGCCCAGACGGCGAACGCGACCACGGTCTTCGCGTACAGCTGCAGGTGCCCCTTCAACTGCGTCCGCCGGGACGCGAGATAGAGCGCCACGTCGCGGCGGGTCTCGAGGATGAAGTCGCCGCCGTTGTCGAACGACAGCTTGCGCGCAGGAAGATCCACCTATGGACCCTAGCGGCCTTTTTGCCCGGTTGCGGGCTTTCGCGGCCGTTCCGTGGCGTCGCTCCAGGACAAGAGTCAGCATCCCTGAGTTCAGGGAGCCGCAACCTCCGGTCGGATGCCGATGGGAACAGCGAGTGAAGACCGACCCTCAGTCTCGGCTGAACGCCGATCAGCTCGCCTCCGCCCTCGCGCAGGAACGCGACTGCCTGTCCGAGCTCGAGAACGTCGAGCAGCGCTCGCGCCACGAGCAAGCCCTCGAGCAGATGGGAGCGTACGTCTCGATGCTGCGCGACACGGCGACCACCTCCGCGTCGCTCGCCGCCGCCTACGGGCCGGACGGCAGGCGTCGCCGCCGCCCCTTCGCCTTCAAGCTCGAGTTCGAAGACGGACGCTGGAACGTCGACGAGAAGGAGCTCGAGACGGCACCGCAGGTGGGCGACATCGTCTCGTTCGACGACGGCCGCCCGTGGCGTGTAAGCGCGTCGCAATTCGTGCGCGCGCGGCCGACGCGCAAGCCCACGCGCGAGTTCTTCGTGTGCGCACCGGTCCTGTAGCTCGTCGGTAGTCCCAACGGTCGGACGGCTGCGGTCGTCATGATCCGTCGCGATGAGCTGGCACCCGGTTCCCGACAGAGCTGCTGCACGCACCCTCGGCGATGCACTGCGACGCATCGGCTACAGCGAGGACGCCGTGGTCGACCTGCTCGGCGAAGAGGGCTATGGGATCACGAGCGACGACGTTCCGGTCGGCGACCGCCGCCTGCCCGACACGCGCCTCGGCACCGTGGTGCGCGCACTCTTCCTCCAGCTGCCGGTGCCGGCGGACGACCTCACACAGGCCCTTGGCCGCGCCGCCGTCGACGCGCTCGCGGCGACGGGAGTCGCCGAGGTCGGCGACGAGGTGGCGCTGCACGGGCGGATCGTGCCGGTCGGTGACCTCTTCGTCGCGTCGGACGACTTCCCCGGCCCGGACGCCGAGCTGGATCCCACCGACTTCGTCGCTGCCTACACGCCGACCTCGAAGCTCTGCGACGCCCTCACGCCGCGCGGACCGGTCGACCGGGCGCTGGACATCGGCACAGGCAGCGGCGTGCAGGCGATGCTCTCGGCGCGGCACGCGCGCGAGGTCGTCGCGACCGACGTGAATGCGCGCGCGCTCGCGTTCACGGAGCTGAACGCCGCGCTCAACGGCTTCTCGAACATCGACTGCAGGCTCGGCAGCCTGTTCGAGCCGGTCGGCGGGGAGACGTTCGACGTGATCACCTCGAACGCGCCGTTCGTCGTCTCGCCGGAGAACCGCTGGGCGTATCGCGACGGCGGCCTCGAGGCGGATCAGTTCTCCGAGTTGATCGTGCTCGAGGCTGCGAAGCACTTGAACGACGGCGGGTTCGCGACGCTGCTCGTCAGCTGGGTCGCACATGACGAGGACGAGCCTGAGGCACGGCCGCTCGCGTGGGTCGACGACAGCGGCTGCGACAGCTGGATCCTTCCGATCTACGCGCTCGACCCCCTCGACCACGCGGTGCGCTGGAACGTGCACCTCGCCGGCAAGCACGAGCCGTTCGGCGTCGTGATCGACGCGTGGGCCGCGTATCTCGAGGGACTCGGCGTCGAGCTCGTGACGGAGGGCGCCGTGTTGCTCCACCGTCGCGCGGGCGACGAGCACACGGCGCGCGTCGACGTCGTCGACGACGACCTGATCGACCACGCGGGCAACAGATCCAGCGCGCATTCGAGGCGCGCGCACGGCTCGTCGAGCTTGCGAAGCCGAGCGAGCTGCTCGACCAGCGCGGGTCGATTGCGGGCTCCATCCGCCTCGAGCGCGCATTCGACGCAGACAGCGGCAGGCCCGTCGAAGCCACCTCGCTCGTGCAGATCGCCGAGGGGATGAACCTCGGCGTCGAGGCGCCGCCCCAGACGATCGACGTCGTCGGCGGACTCACCGGCGACGAAACGCTCGGCGCGGTCGTCGACGCGGCAGCCGAGCGGCTCGGGCTCTCGGAGAGCGACGCGAAGCGCCTTCGCCGCGAGGCGCTCGAGCTCGTCCGCGAGCTGCTCGAGCTCGGCGCGTTACGTTTCCGCTAGTCGTGTCGAACAGCAGACTCGTCTACTCCACGGACGACGGCGACCACCGCCGGGACGCGCAGCCGAAGCGCGCGCAGGGACCCTCCCGCGCCGGCCCGCAGCTCCCGAACGACGGTGTCGTGCGCGTGTTCCGGGAGCAGGGCGGCCGCGGCGGCAAGACCGTGACCGTGGTGCGGGGGCTGCCCCGCGGCGACCTGCAAGAGGTCGCGGCCGACCTCAAGCGGCACTGTGGCACGGGCGGTGCGGCGAAGGACGGCACCGTCGAGCTCCAGGGAGATCACCGCGCCAAGGCCGCCTCCCGCCTCGAGTCCAGGGGCTACCGGGTGAAGCTTGCGGGAGGCTGATCGCACAGTCAGTCCGACGTATTCCCTAAGCTGCGTCGTCGCCCCTCGTCTCGAGCGGCACCAGACTCGCATCCGGAATCGATCAAGTAAGGGGAGAAGATGGCAGCTCAAGCACTGACCGCAACAGAGTTCATCGACGGGATCGCCAACCAGCTCGACGGCGAGTACTCGAAGTCGGACGTCAAGAAGGTCCTCGGCGCCGTGGCAGCGGAGCTTCAGGACTGCCTGTCCAACGGCTACAAGGTCAACATCTCGGGCATCGGCCGCTTCGAGCCGCGCGCGAAGGCAGGTCGCAAGAAGGGCGACCTGATCCGGAATCCGTTCGACCCCGACGCGCCGCCGAAGACGGTCACGGTCGACGAGCCGACCAAGGTCGTCGTCAAGGCGTTCCCCGCCGCGGCGCTGAAGAACGGCATGCCCGGCGCGGATACGAAGAAGGGCCAGGATCTCGCGAACACGCTGCTCGCGAAGTAGCACGAGCGGCACGCACTGCCCGAAGGGGGCTCCGAGCAGGGGCCCCCTTTCTCTGTTGTCGGCCGGCGTTGCTACTGGCGCTGGACGGTGCCGAGCAGGTAACAGTGTGCTGACATCCACATCGAGACCAGCCACGCCAGAGGAGACCGCCAGATGAGCTCGCCCGCAAAGGAACCGCTGCTCGCCAGCCTCACCCACGTGATCGTGCGCCACCGGCGTGCGGTGATCGGCGTGTGGGTCCTCCTGACGCTGTTCGGCGCGTTCTCGGCCGGCCAGGTGTCGAAGCGCTGGTTCGAGAGCTTCTCGATTCCGGGCTACTCCGCGTACGAGGCGAACCAGCGGGCGGTCAAGACGTTCGGCACGGGCGCACAGGCGCCGCTCGTGGCCGTCTTCCACACCGCCGGCGACGTCACGAAGGCGGGCGGGATCAGGGCTGCGATCGCCGCCGCGGCGAAGGTCAATCCCGGCTCGCGCGTCTCGTCGTACTGGTCGACGGGCAGCCGCGCGTACGTCTCCAAGGACGGGCACACGGCGTTCGCGGAGATCTATCCGCCGGGTATGCCGGGCTTCAACTCGACGACGCACATCCCCGAGGTGCGCGCACAGCTGAAGCAGGCCACACCGGCCGGCATCCAGGTGTTCCTGACCGGGCGCGACCCGATTCTCACCGCCTCCGAGGGCGGCGGCCAGGGCCCGAGCGTGCTCACCGAAGCGCTGGTCGGCGGAGTCGGCTCCCTCGTGATCCTGTTCTTCGTCTTCGGGACGCTACCGGCCGTGCTGATGCCGATCGTCATCGCGATCGCGTCGATCCTCAATACCTTCAGCCTCGTCTGGGTGCTCACCTACCTCACGAACGTGTCGGTCATCGTGCAGTTCCTGATCGCGCTCGTGGGCCTCGGTGTCGCGATCGACTACGCGCTGCTGATGATCTTCCGCTTCCGCGACGAGCTGCGTGAGGGCGAGGACGTCGAGACGGCGCTCGTCGAGACGATGACGCACGCGGGCCGCTCGGTGATCGTCTCCGGCTCGACCGTTGCCGTCGGACTCCTGTCGATGGTGATCCTGCCGCTGCCCTTCATCCGCTCGATCGGGCTCGGCGGAATGCTCATCCCGGCGGTGTCGGTCATCTGCGCGATCACCTTGCTGCCGGCGATGCTCGCCACGCTCGGCACGCGCATCAACAGCGTGCGGCTCCTGCCGAAGCGCTTCGTCGACAC
>JANMWV010000360.1:0-2819 GCA_031394165.1 Actinomycetes bacterium | reverse complement strand
GGCCGACGCGCGTCGTCACGAACGACGATCTGATGGTGCAAGACCTCATGAAGAGGAGCGGCCCGGCGGTCCAGATGACGCTCGTCCGCCAATCGCACATGGGCAAGATGCACATGACGATGCCGATGAACGGCAAGCCGAGCCCGTACGCCCTGAGCCACATGGGCGCCCAGCTCAAGGTCACGTTCCCCACAGCCGGGACGTACCACTTCAACCTGGTCGATCGAGGCGACTACATCGACGGCATCAAGACCGTCGGCCCGGACAACAAGCCCACGCTGACCGTCACCGTCTCCTAGCCAGGGCCGGTTGTAATGTTCACGTAACCCGTGTGACGGAGCCCGGCCGGGCGGCGTATAACGGGTGTGATGGCTTCCCGCACTCGCGTCGTGATCGTCGCGGTGCTGACGGTTCTCCTTTCCGCCGCACTCGCGGTGCAGGGCATGGCGGCGCCGGGCACTCCTGCACCGGCGAGCGGCCGCCTCGTCGCGTTCCGCTCCTGTACCGGCCTGCTCGGCTACGCGAAGGCGCATGCGGTGCCGTTCGTCTCCGCCTACGGCTTCGGGCGCGCCTCCGGCCTCCCGGTCGGCCAGAAGGCGCCCCCCGTGGGGGCGAACGCCGCGCCCCAGCAGGGTGTCGACTACTCCGGCACGAACGTCCAGGAGACGGGCGTCGACGAGCCGGACCTTGTCAAGACGAACGGCGCCACGCTCTTCGCCGTCGAGAACAACCAGCTCGAGGCGGTCGCGGTCGGCGGTGCGGCACCGAAGCTGCTCGACACGCTGAAGCTCGACAACGGCTGGAGCCATGAGCTGCTCCTCTCGGGGACGCACCTGCTCGTGCTCTCGCGCGGCGGCTACTGGATCCAGCCGCTGCCGGCGCAGCCGGCGCTGATGCCGATGCCGCGCGCCTCGAGCTCGATGCTCACCGAGGTGGACGTGTCCGATCCGGCCGCACTGAAGGTCGTCCAGACGCTGACGGTCGACGGCGCCTACCTCGACGCGCGCATGGTCGGCAGCACCGTCCGCGTCGTCTCGTCGAGCCCGATGCCGATCGAGCTTCCATACGTGACGCCGGTGGGCGCGACCGCGAAGGCGCTCGCCGACGCCGAGGCCACGAACCGCGCGGTCGTCGCCTCCTCGCGCGTTTCGGCCTGGCTGCCCGGCTACCGGCTCGGCAAGCAGCCCCGGCGCTCGCTCGTCTCGTGCCGCGACGTCCGCCGCCCGCCGATCTTCTCCGGGCTCGGGCTGCTGACCGTCACGACCCTCGACCTGGCGAAGGGCCTCGCGCCGGTCGACTCGAAGGCCGTCATGACCGACGGCCGCATCGTCTACGCGTCGCCGACAGGTCTCTACGTCGCCACCGAGCCGTGGTCGGCGCGGCCGCTCCCGATCACGCCGAACCGGTCCTCGAGCGCCGCCGCCACGCAGATTCACGCCTTCGACATCTCCGACCCGACGAGGACCGCCTACCTCGGCAGCGGCACCGTGCCCGGCTACCTGCTCAGCCAGTGGTCGCTGTCGGAGTTCCAGGGCGTGCTGCGCGTGGTCAGCACCGACTCACCCGCGTGGTGGGGCGGCGGGCCGGCGACCCAGTCCTATCTGACGTCGCTCCGCTCGAAAGCCGGCAAGGGGCTCGTCCAGGTCGGCCGGCTCGGCGGGCTCGGCGAGGGCGACCGCGTCTACGCCGTCCGGATGATCGGCGACACCGGCTATGTCGTCACCTTCAGGCAGGTCGACCCGCTCTACGTCCTCGACCTGCACGACCCGGCGCACCCGCAGGTGGCCGGCAAGCTCGACCTCCCCGGCTACTCGTCCTACCTCCACCCGATCTCGGGCAACCTGCTGCTCGGGATCGGGCAGAACGTCGATTCCCAGACGAACGAGCCGGCCGGCACGCAGGTCTCGCTCTTCGACGTCTCCGACCCGAAACACCCGACCCGGCTCTATCGGGCGACGCTCGGCCAGGGCTGGTCGGTGGCCGAGTCCGACCACCACGCCTTCCTCTACTGGCCTGCGACCGGGCTCGTCGTCGTGCCGTTCGGCCAGCAGGCGGTGGCGATGCACGTCTCCCGCACGGCCGGCATCACCGAGCTCGGACGAATCGTCCATTCCCAGGCGCGGCAGTCCCAGTTGCCGCAGATCGACCGCTCGCTCGTCGTCCGGAACGCGCTCCTCACCGTCTCGAGCGGGGGCGTCGCCTCGAACGGCCTCGCGCGCCTCGCGAGCCTCGGCTGGGCAGCGTTCCCGTCGCCCGCGCCGGCCCCGAGACCGGTGCCGCTCCCCGGAGGGACGATCAAGCCGTAGCGCCGGGTTGTGGGTGGTGCCGAAGGTGGGAATCGAACCCACACGCCCTTTCGGGCACCGGATTTTGAGTTGGGCCGAGCCGTCTCGGTGAGTCTCGGTTCGTCTGGAGAATCGTGCCGGCTGCACCGATTCAGCGCCGTTGGACGGTCCGGCGTCTCGGCCGATCTCGGCGGGTCTTGTTGCCCTCGTGTTGCCCTTTCTTGTCCCGTCGCAGACCGCTGCGGGAGCGCGGGTCGTCTGTGGCCGAGCGAGCCGCGCACGGCCGGGATGCGTAGTTTCCCCGATGGCAGATGTACCCGGAGTTACAAGGCTGAGTGAGGGCTCCGGGGCGGTCCCTGGCGCCTTTCATCAACGCATGCGGAGGGGGAGAGATGAAGAAGCGTTTGTGGCTGGTCGCTGCCACCGTCGTCGCTGCGGCAAGTGTGGTGGGCGCGGCTGCGTCATCACCGGCGACACCGAGCTTCGACCGAGGGCTGCCGACCGCGAATCTCAACAATGCTGCCGGTGCAAGCC
>JANMWV010000335.1:0-2595 GCA_031394165.1 Actinomycetes bacterium | reverse complement strand
GCGGGCGGTGGCGTCCTCTACGTCCACCCGGCAGCCGACCCCGCGATGGCGATGGCGCTCGTCGAGGCGAGCCTCGACCGGCTCGGCGTCTGCAACCGGCTCAACCTGCTGCTCGTCGAGGACGAGGCGCACGTGCCGCGCGAGCTGCTGCACCGCATCGGTATCGAGGTGCGCGAGCCCGGGCGGCTCGGCCACGAGTGGGCCAACGACCCTGACCGCATCGCCTCGATCACCGTGCACGTCGTCGCGTCGCTCGAGGACGCGGTCGCCGTCGCGAATCGCGAGACGTCGGGGCTCGCCGCCTCGATCGTCACCGAGGACACCGACGCGGCGCAGCGGTTCTTCGACGGCTACAACGGCACCGCAGCGTTCTGGAACGCACCGACGCGCTTCACCGACGGTCATGCGCTCACCGGCTCGCCGGAGACGGGCATCAACGTCGACCGCGTGCCGGGGCCGCGCGGCCCTGTGACGTACCGCGACCTCTGGCTGCGCCAGTACCGCGTGGTCGGCGACGGAACGCAGCACCGGTGAAGCCGCCGCTCGTCGTCAAGCTCGGCTCGAGTCTCGTCGTCGACGCGCAGGGACGGCCGCGCCGGTCGCTGCTGCGCGGCCGCGCGGCTGAGATTGCGGAGATCGTCGCCGCGGGCACGCCGGTGTGCGTCGTCTCCTCCGGCGCGATCGCGCTCGGCATGCGCCGGGGCGGGATGACGCGCCGGCCGACGAGCCTGCCGAAACTCCAGGCCGCGTCAGCACTCGGGCAGGCCTCCCTTCAGCGCGCGTGGCAGGACGCA
Source organism: Actinomycetes bacterium (assembly GCA_031394165.1). Taxonomy (GTDB): domain Bacteria; phylum Actinomycetota; class Thermoleophilia; order Gaiellales; family Gaiellaceae; genus Palsa-739. The sequence goes on along the minus strand of JANMWV010000335.1, from coordinate 1,801 downwards.
CTGCGCCCGCACGGGCTCGAGGCGGCGCAGATCTTGCTCACCGGCGCCGAGATCGCCGAGCGCCGTGCCTACGTCAATGCGCGCAGTGCGCTCACGGCGCTCTTTTCGCTCGGCGCGATCCCGGTCGTGAACGAGAACGACGCGACGGCGACCGACGAGATCAGCTTCGGCGACAACGACGCGCTCGCCGCGCAGGTCGCCGTGCTCGTGCGCGCGCGCCTGCTCGTCCTGCTCACGTCGGTGCCCGGCGTGCTGAGCGAGGGCGTCCTGATCGCCGACGGCGCCGCGGCGCGGTCGGCGGTCTTCGGCCCGGGCACCGCGCTCGGCCGCGGCGGGATGGAGAGCAAGGTCGCCGCCGCGGAGGTCGCCGCGGGCGCCGGCATCCCGACGGTGATCGCGGGCGGCGAGGGAGTGGGCGTGCTGCCCGCCATCCTCGCGGGCCGCTCGACCGGGACGCGCTTCGCTGCCGCCGAGTCGGCGCCCGCGTTCAAGCTCTGGCTGCGGCACGGCAAGCGCGTCGCCGCGCGGATCGCGGTCGACGAGGGGGCGAAGCGTGCGGTGGTCACGGGCGGCGGCAGCCTGCTCGCGGTCGGCGTCACGGGCTGGGACGGCGACTTCCGCGCCGGCGACGGGGTAGAGCTCGTCGGGCCCGACGGCGCGGCGTTCGCGCGTGGGATCGCGTCGGTCGACGCCTCCGAGCTGGCCGGGAAGCCGGTCAACGTCGAGGCGGTGCACCGCGACCGGCTTGTCCTGGTCTGAGCAGACCGACAAGTCTGAGCAGACCGAACAACCCACTTCCCAAAGTATAGTGACTTCCCGTACCGTCGGGCAATGGCGCCGACGCCCACCTGGGAGACCGTGCTCGAGCGGAACACGGTCGAGCGGATCAAGCTCGACAAGCCGCCGCTCGGGATCCGCGATGAGCTGCCGGCGCTGATCGCGGGCGGTTACGAGGCGCTCCCCGAGGAGGACATCGTCCGCCTCCAGTGGTGGGGCCTCTACCACGACAAGCCGAAGGTCGGGACGTTCATGCTCCGCGTGAAGATCCCGAACGGCGTGCTGACGGCCGCGAAGCTGCGCACAATCGGCGAGGTCTCGAACCGGTACGGCCGGGGCGACGCGGAGCTGACGACGCGCCAGTGCATCCAGCTGCACTGGCTCGAGCTCGCGGCGCTTCCGGACGTGTTCGCCGACCTCGAAGCATCCGGCATCACGAGCGCCGGCGGTTGCGGCGACACGGTCCGCAACATCACGGGCTGCCCCGTCTCCGGCATCGCTGCCGACGAGCTGTTCGACAGCACGCCGGTCGTCGACGCGGCGACGGAGACGTACTACGGCAATCCCGAGTGGGCGAACCTGCCGCGCAAGCACAAGTATTCGATCGCGAGCTGTCCCGACCGCTGCAACGCGCCGGAGATCAACTGCATCTCGCTGGTCGGCGTGCTGAGCGACGGCCGCGAGGGCTACGCCGTTCACGTCGGCGGCGGTCTTTCGTCGGTGCCGCGCATCGCGCGCGACCTGGGCGTCTTCGTCCCGAAGGAAGAGGCCGTCGAGATCCTGGGTGCGACGACGCTCGTCTGGAGCGAAGACCTCAAGTACCGCATGTCGCGCGTGAAGGCGCGTATGAAGTTCATGGTCGACGACATCGGCGCCGACGGCATGCTCGAGCGCGTCGAGGCGAAGCTCGGCCGTGCGCTCGAGCGCTTCGAGACGCCGAAGATCGACACGCAACCGTCCGCGCACATTGGCGTGCACGCGCAGAAGCAGGAAGGCCTCTCCTACATCGGCGTTTCGGTGCAGC
>JANMWV010000469.1:0-2033 GCA_031394165.1 Actinomycetes bacterium | reverse complement strand
CCCGTGACGCCGTCTTCGACCGCATCCGTGAGCCCGCCGACCGCGCTCGCGACGACCGGCCGCCCCCAGGCCATCGCCTCGCGCGCGACTACGCCGTAACCCTCCCGCCGGGACGGCGCGGCGACCACCGCGGCGGCGCGTGAGCGGGCGCCGCGCTTCGACGCTGCAGCGGACGCGCTGGTCGAGGCCTACGAGTCGCCGTTGCGCCGCAGCACGTAGTTGCCGAGGACGAGCAGGTCCATGTGCGTCTTCTGGAACGTGTCGAGCGCCTCGGCGGGCGTCATCACGATCGGCTCGTTCTCGTTGAATGACGTGTTGAGCAGGATCGGCACGCCGGTCAGGCGGTCGAACTCCTCGATCAGCCGGTAGTAGCGCGGTTCGACGTCACGCTCGACGGTTTGCACGCGCCCGGTGTCGTCAACGTGGTTAACCGCCGGGATGAGCCTTCGCTTGTCGGCGCGCGTCTTGTAGACGAGCACCATGAACGGGGACGGGTAGTCCTGCTCGAACCACTCGCCGGTCGCCTCCATGAGAATCGACGCGCCGAACGGGCGGAACGGCTCGCGATGCTTGATCCGCGCGTTGAGGATCTCCTTCAGCTCGGCGCTTCGCGGATCGACGACGATCGAGCGGTGGCCGAGCGCGCGCGGGCCGAACTCCATCCGTCCCTGGAACCACCCGACGACGTCGCCGGCGGCGATCCGCTCGGCGACGGCGGGAAAGAGCGCGTCGTCGTCGAGGCGGGTGGGTTCTAGGCCGGCGGCGCGGATCGCGTCGGACATTGCGTCGTCCCCGTACTCCGGCCCGGTGAACGCGTGTCGCATGACGAAGCTCCGCGGCTCGTGCAGCTCCTGGTTCCAGACGTAGTACGCAGCGCCGACGGCGCTGCCGGCATCGCTCGTCGCCGGTTGGATGTACAGCTCGTCGAAGGCCGTCTCGGGCAGGATCCTGCCGTTCGCCACGGCGTTGAGCGCGACGCCGCCCGCGAGGCAGAGGGTTGTCAGGCCGGTGCGGACCTGCAGCCGGTCGACGACGTGCAGATACACCTCTTCGAGGCGATCCTGGAGCGACGCGGCCACGTCTGAGAAGTGCTTCGTCACCTCCGCGTCCGGCTCGCGCGGTGGGCCGAAGGTCTCGACGAACTTGTCGGAGAAGATGCGGGCGATGTGCGGCGCGCCGGCGTCCCACGTCATGTCGACGCCTTCCTTGTCGTGCGTGAAGTAGTCGAGGTCGAGAACGAACATGTCGCCGCTCGTCCGCAATGCGTCGCGCATTGCGCGCATGTTCGGCGCGGGATCGCCGTACGACGCGAGGCCCATGACCTTCCCCTCGTCGCCGTAGTGGTCGAAGCCGAGCCATTGCGTGACCGCGGCGTAGAGGATCCCCAGGGAGTGCGGAAAGAGGACGCGGTCGAGCATCTCGTACGAGTTGCCGTGGCCGACAGCTGTCATCGTCGAAGCGAAGTCGCCGAAGGCGTCGACGGAGAGGATCGCGGCTTCGTCGAACGGCGAGACGAAGAACGCGCTTGCAACGTGGGCCTGATGGTGCTCGACGTCGTGGACCTGGGCCGGGAGGCTCTCCTCGGCGATTCCGAGCGCAACGGCGAGTGCCGTCTTGACGTCGCGGGGCTTCGCCGCGTGGTCGAGGGTCGCCTTCAGATAGCGCGCGCTCGCTCCGTGGCGGACCGTCCGTAGCAGGTTCGGTCCGACATTCGCGTGCGGGTCGCGCGAGACAGCGATGTGGTCGAGCTGTCCTGCACGGAGGCCGGCCTCTTCCAGGCACCACGCCGCCGCGAGCGCCGGAAAGCCTGCGACGTGCTTGATGCGGTTGAAGCGCTCCTCTTCCGCGGCGGCCACGAGCTCGCCGTCGACCACGAGAGCTGCGGCGGCATCGCCGTGATACGCGTTGAGGCCGAGAATGGTCGTCAAGCCGTCGATCTTAGCCACCGTTCGCTCGAGCTCCGGGACGTCGGACTAACCTAACCGCGGTCACGTGCGCATCCGGCTCTACATACACGCGTTACGGGTCGCACG
>JANMWV010000281.1:0-14264 GCA_031394165.1 Actinomycetes bacterium | reverse complement strand
ACGAGCCCGGGCACCGAGGCGCAACCTTGCAAACGTCCTTTCTACGATCGAGAACCCGCAGAGAGTGCTACGACGCGCAAGGCGGCGGGGCGTCCTCGATCCGGAAGACGGGTGGGTCGGCGTTCGGCGCAACGAACGTCGCATAGACCGTCGCTCCCCCAACACTCGAGGCCTGCCCCGGGTCGTCGCCGCCCTCGACGAACACGGCGCCGTCCGGAAGGCCCGGCCCGTACGTCTTCGAGCTGCAGTCTGAATTCATGAAGGTCACCGCACCCGACGCCACGGCCGCGATCACGATGCCCGGGTGGTGATGCCAGCCGCTGAAGCCGCCCGCGCTGATGACGATCTTCTGGACGCGGACGTCGGTCGGATCCTTCGTCTGGAACTTGACCTTGTCGTTGTTCACATGGATCGTGTTGTCGAAGTTCGCCGTGACGAGATTCGTCGGCGCGAATCCGGACCCGGGCGACGCGAGAGCCACGGCCGCGAGCGTTCCAAGCACCGCAGCTCCGGCGGTGGCAACCGTCCACTTCCTCCTCAGACGTCGTGCGCGCATGACTCTTTCCTCTCCCTTAGAGATCGACCCCGATTTGTGGAAGGCTCGATGATGGCACTTTTGTGACGTTTGTGCCAATCGCGAAGGCAGGGAGGAGAGGTCGGGACACCGTGCGACAGGCGCCGGCTTTCTACCGCCGGCGCGCCCTCGCCTTTCCCTCGCGTGCGCGCAGCTGCCACTTGCGTGTCTCCTGCTTGCGCAGCAGGTTGTCGTGGCGGATCGCGATCGCGCGCAACTCGCGCTGGAGCTTGCGCCAGCTCTGCAGGCGGTCGCTCGCGAGCGTCCCGGCCTCGACCGCCGCGAGCACGGCGCAGCCCGGCTCGCTCGTGTGCGTGCAGTCGCTGAAGCGGCACTGACCGGCGAGCTCCTCGACGTCCGAGAACGTCTCGCCCATGCCGCCGTCCGCGTTGTCCCAGAGCTGAAGCTCGCGGATGCCGGGCGTGTCGATGACGACGCCTCCGCCCGGCAGCAGGATCAGCTCGCGGTGGCTCGTCGTGTGCATGCCCTCGTCGTCGGCGGCCCGGACCTCGCGAACGGCCATCAGCTCGTGACCGACGAAGTTGTTCACGATGGTCGACTTGCCGACACCGCTCGAGCCGATGAGCACGGCCGTCCTCCCGGGTGCGATGCGTGCGCGCAACGCATCCATTCCCAGGCCGGTGATCGCGCTGACGACGTGTACCGGCACGCCGAGCGCCACCGCCTCGACCTCTGCGACCATCGGCTCCGGATCGTCGATCCGGTCGGCCTTCGTGAGCACGACCTCCGGCGTCGCGCCGCTCTCCCAGATCGTCACGAGGTAACGCTCGATGCGCCTCGGCTCGAGGTCGGGGCCGAGCGAGCTGACGATGAACGCGACGTCGATGTTCGCCGCGAGCGTTTGCGCAGCCGTCGCGCGACCGGCAGCGTTGCGCACGAGCGCGCTGTGGCGGGCGAGGACAGTGCGGATCAGCCCGTCGCCGAGCCCGACCCAGTCGCCGACCGCGACGTCGGCGTGCTCGTGCAGCAGCCGTCCGGGCAGGCGTGTGCGGACGACCTCGTCGGCCGTCTGCACGTCGTAGGCCGCACGATGCGCGGCCGTGACGCGTCCGGGAACGAGCCCGGGCTCCAGCTGTTCGGCGAGCCCGGCGTTCCAGCCGAGCGCGCCCAGATCGAAGTGATCAGGCAACGCAGGTTCTCCTTCGAGACATGAGATGGGACGGCGCCGCCGCGGCCACCTCCCGAAGGAGCGCGCCCGTCGCGCCGGCTAGGTCGAAACGACCGAGGAGGCGGAATGCACAGTCATCACGTGTCGACCTCCTCTTCGCCGGGGACAGGAACGTGGGAAAAGGCTAGGTGCAGGATCGCCAACCGTCAAGCTAGCCCTGGTAGCCCTCTGCAGCGATCCGCCTGATTGCGCGCACCCAGCCCGCGATCCGGCCGCTCGGGACGGGGCCTGCGGGCAACTCGACGACGAACGACGCCGTCTTGGCGAAGCGGTGGTTCTGCCAGTTCGACGCGGTGCCGAACGGCCACTCGATGCTCCGGTACGGGTACACGGCGAGCCGCGCGAACCGGCGCGCGGTGGCGATGCTCTGGCCCCACGCGCGCACGAATCCCTGGTGCTGGTGGAACCAGATCGTGATCTGCGGGTGCAACCGCTCGACCAACGCGACCGTGTACCGCGACTCCGGCTCCGAGAGTGGGCGCGGCCCCGACCACTGAAGGCTGCCACGGCGCCCGATCGGCGCCCAGTTGGACGGGAAGTTGCGGTTGAGGTCGACACCGTGCGCGTTCTGCCGCACGCCGCGCGCGCAGCCGTCGGGGTTCACGCTCGTCACCGCGACGATCTCCGTTCCTGCCGGCGCCCCGGTCTCGATCAGCCGCTGCACGATCGCGATGCCGGCGGTCTCGTTGCCGTGGATGCAGCCGACGACGAGCACGCGGTGCGCTGCACTCGGGCTGCCGAGCACGACCGGGCGGATCGCCTTCCCGTCGACGCTGTGGCCGATCGGCAGGACGGCGAGCAGCAGTGCGAGCAGGCGCAGCACGGGTTTCTACCGTGGCGGCCGCAGCACCGCGAACTCGTCGGTGATCGCGAGCTCGCGGCGCCGAAAGCGAAAGAGCGACGCGGGGCGGCCACCGCTCCGTCCGGGCTCCCGGCGGCCGCCGGTCGGCTCGAGCACGTTGCGCCGCAGCAGCACGCGCTGGAGGTTCGTCGCCGACACGTCGTGGCCCAGCGCGGCCGCGTAGAGCTGCCGGAGCTGCGAGATCGTGAACGTCTCCGGGGCGAGCGCGAAGCCGGCGTTCGTGTACGACAGCTTCGCGCGCAGGCGGTCGCGCCCCGCGAGCACGATCTGCCCGTGGTCGAACGCGATCAGCGGGAGGCGGTCGACGGAGTGCCAGGCGGTGTCGCCGGGGAGGCTCGGGTCCGCGTCCGAGGGCACGAGGCCGAGGTACGAGGTCGCGAGCTGCCATTCCCCGGGAACCCGCTCCGGCTCGCTGCGCGTGTCGAGCTGCTCGAGATGGGACAGCTCGCGCACGTCGACCTTCGCCGCCAGGTGGCGCCGGATCGAGTCCTCGAGGGTCTCGCCGGGCTCCAGGTAGCCGCCCGGGAGGGCCCAGCGGCCGGCGAACGGCTCCCGGGCGCGCTGCCACAGCAGCACCTGGAGCGAGTCGGCCCGGACCTGCAGGCCGACCGCAAGCGCGACGTGGGTAGCGGCCACGCTGGTAGACTCGCCGGTAGGTTTTCGCTTCACAGTCGCAAACACTAGCGGAGGAGAGAGCACACGTGAGCGCACGCAGGATCGGAGCCGCAGTCGCCCTCGCCGCAGCCACGGCAGCCCTCGCTGCCGGCGTCGGCGCGAGCTCGAGCAGCGCGAAGGGCACGACCGGTACCGCGACGCAGGGGAAAGCATTCGTCGTGCTCGTCACCGACGTCAACCAGCTGAACGACCACGGCTTCAACCAGCTCGCGTACCAGGGGTTGAAGCGCGCGGAGCAGAAGCTCGGGATCACCGGCGCCGTCTACCAGTCGCCGTCGGCGCAGGCGTACATCCCCAATCTCGCGCAGGCGGCGCGCAAGGGCGCCGACCTCGTCGTCTCCGTCGGCTTCGACCAGGCGGTCGCGGTGGCGAAGGTGGCGAAGCAGTTCCCGAAGACGCATTTCGCGATCATCGACGTCGACCAGACGACGCTCGCAGGCAAGCCGAAGAACGTCGAGGGCCTCATTTTCAAGGAGCAGGAGGTGGGGTATCTCGCCGGGTATCTGGCCGGGCTGATCGAGAAGCAGAAGGGCGGCAAGGCGACGATCGGCTCGGTCGGCGGCCAGAAGCAGCCGCCGGTCGACCGGTACATCGCGGGCTATCGGGCGGGCGCGAGGAAGGCCGACCCGGCGATCAAGCTGCTGAACACGTACTCGCAGGACTGGGTCGACCAGGCGAAGTGCAAGCAGGCGGCGCTCGACCAGATCTCGGCAGGCGCGGGCATCGTCTTCCAGGTCGCGGGCGGCTGCGGGCTCGGCGCGCTCGACGCCGCGAAGGAGAAGGGCATCTGGGGCATCGGGGTCGACGCCGACCAGTCGTACCTCGGGCCGCACGTACTCACGAGCGCGATGAAGCGCGTCGACACGTCGGTGTTCTCGACGATCCGGCAGGTGCTCGACGGTACGTTCGCCGGCGGCACGAACGCGGTCTTCAGCTTGAAGAACAACGGCGTCGGCCTGGGCAAGATCAGCCCCAAGGTGCCCCGGGCGGACGTCGCGAAGCTCCGGCAGATCGCGAAGGACATCGCGAGCGGCAAGATCGCGAACATCCCGACCTCGATCGGGTGAGTAGACCGGCGGCCCGCGGGGTAGAAGCTCGGAGACAACAAAGGAGGAGTCGAATGACGAAGTTGAACGAGAAGCAGTTGGAGTTCCTGGCGAACCCGTACGTCGGCGTCGTGACGACGTTGCGCGCGGACGGCTCTCCGCACTCGACCGTGGTGTGGGTCGACGTCGAAGACGGCGTCCCGTCGTTCAACACGGCGCTCGGGCGGAAGAAGCCGGCGAACCTCGAGCACGACCCCCGGGCTGCGCTGCTCGTGATCGACCCGAGCGACGCTTACAAGTGGGTCGCGATCGACGGGCGCACCGAGCTGACGACCGACGGGGCGGATCCGCAGATCGACAAGCTTGCGAAGAAGTATCTCGGCAAGGACGAGTACCCCTGGCGGCAGGAGGGTGAGGAGCGCGTGACGGTCCGGATTCAGCCGGAGCGCGTCACCGCCAGCGGCCTCGACGGCTAGCCCAGGATCTCGTTCGCCGCGCGGATCCCCTCGGCCGCGCCGCCTTCCATGTACCCCTGGAAGTCCTGCGAGCAGTGCTCGCCGGCGAAGTGGATGGTGCCCTGAGCCGCGCCTTCGTACCCCGAGAACGAGGTGTACTGCCCCACCCGCCAGTAGGAGTACGAGCAGTTGAGCAGTGGATCGAGGAACGGCGTCGACAGCGTCGCCTTCCCGGTCCACTGCTTCGTGATGCCGGGGAACACGTTCTCGAGCTTCGCGAGGAACGCCTTCGCGTAGGTCGTCACCTGGGGATTCGTCGCCGCGTTGGAGTACGGCGTCGAGGGCTTGTAGCCCGCGGCGACGTTGCCACCCGCGTAGTCGTTGAGGAGCCCCGAGCTGCCTGCCTGTCCGCGCGACACATCCCAGATGTTCTGGATGCCGATGTCCGTGTAGACGTTGCCGTTCGACTTGCCCCACGGCCCCTGCGTGTTCCAGTACCGGCTCGTGAACTGAAGCTGGAGCTTCGAGTTCCGCCCCGATCCGATCTGGGTGATCGCCGTCTGCTTCCGCGAGTCGAAGTTCGCGCCGCGGTAGTCGAGCGTGCGCAGGACGGAGAAGCTCATGCAGAGGATGACGTGGTCGGCCGTCACGGTCTGGTTCTTGCCCGGCGTCGTGAAGGACATCGTCACGGTTCCGTCGGCGTTCGTCTTGATCGACTGCATCGCCCAGCCCTGCTTGATGTTCTGTCTGCCGATGTAGTTGGCGATCGCCTCCGGCAGCCGCTCGTTGCCGCCGTTGATGTGGTACCGCTCGTCCGACGCTCCGAAGATGGAGAAGTTGCCCGGCACGGCCTTGTACCCGAGGAGGTACATGAGGTTCAACGCAGCCTGGTCTGTCGTCTCGGCGCCGTACTCCTCGTTGTACGCAACGTCGAGAAGCCGTCCCATCGCGGAGCCGTGACCGCCGGGAACGTAGCGCTCGATCCAGTCGTAGACCGACATGTTGTCGAAGAAGACGCCGGCGTCGGTGTGGATCGCATACGTCGTCGGGTAGCTGGTCGCCTGCACCTGGCCCTGCAGGGTGTTGTGGATCGGCTGGAAGTCCTTGTCCGCCTGGGAGGTCGAGTAGTAGCCGCCGAGGAACCAGAGCGTGTCGGTGGAACCGTTGGGCTCCGTGCCGAAGAGGTCGGTTGTCGCGAGGTTGAAGCGCTGCGCGAGGTGGAGGATCGTCTTGTGTCCTGTGTCGATCAGCTCGCCGCAGAACTCGGAGACCTGGCCGTCCGCCCAGTAGCCGGTGCGGTCGGAGTGCATGCGGCCGCCGATGCGATCGGGTGACGCTTCGTAGACCGTCGACGCGACGCCCTTGTCGGCGAGCGTCATCGCGGCCGACAAACCGGCGATGCCTGCGCCGACAATCGCGATTCGCGGCGCCGTCGCCGCCCCGGCGCGCGACGCGAAGGCGAGCGGTCCCGCAACGGCCGCTCCGGCGCCGACGATGCCCGCCCGCTTGAGGATCTCGCGACGGGAGTACGCCGCCTCCACGCGCTGCCCGCGCAGCTCGGCGGGCGCCAGGCCGAGGTGCTCGGCGGTGCGGTGCTCGTCGGCAAGCGTTCGGAGCGCGCGAAGCAGGGGCGTGCGAGCCATCGTTGACCCTCCTCGGTAGACCGGCCGACGATCTCGCATCTCGGCGGGTTCTGTCAAGTTGATTGACGCATTGCGCAGAAAGGTGGTACGAATTCCACGCGTTGCGCAGGTCCGAGGTTCAGCCGCTCCGTCCAGCCGCCCGCGCGGATCTGCCGCGCGGACCGGTTGCGCCCGCCCGCCGGGTCGACGAGCTCGACCGCGGGATCATCGAGGCGCTCCAGGAGAACGGCCGTGAATCGTTCCGCCGGATCGCCTCGCGCCTCGGCGTCTCCGAGGCGACGGTGCGGGCGCGGTACGCGCGCCTGACGAGCGAGGGGATCCTCCAGGTGGTGGCCGTGACGAATCCGCTCGGGCTCGGCTTCGACCAGGCACTCGTCGGCATCAAGACGTCCGGGCCGCCGGAGACGGTCGCCGACGAGCTCGCCCGCTGGCCGGAAGCCGACTATGTCGTCGTCACCGCCGGGCAGTTCGACCTCGTCGTCGAGGTCGTCGCCGCCGACCGGCGCGAGCTCCTCGATCTGACGAATCGGATGCGCGCGCTCGACGGCGTCGTGACGACCGAGATCTTCTTCTATCTCGAGATGTGGAAACAGCTCTACGACTGGGGGACGCGCGAATGAGCACGGCATCGACGGCGATGAGCATGGAGCAGTTGCAGCAGGCAGCGCGCGATCACTTGTGGCTGCACTTCACGCGCATGGGTGGACACGAGCCGCCGATCATCGTGCGTGGCGACGGCTGCTACCTCGAAGACTCGAACGGGAAGCGCTATCTCGACGCGCTCGCGGGGCTCTTCGCCGTACAGGTCGGCTACTCGTACGGCGAGGAGATGGGGCAGGCGGCGCTCGAGCAGATGCGCGAGCTGCCCTTCTACACGAACTGGTCGTACGCGCATCCGCGTGCGATCGAGCTCGCGCACGAGATCGCGCAGCTCGCGCCGGGCGATCTGAACCGCGTCTTCTTCGTCTCCGGCGGCTCCGAGGCGGTCGAGTCGGCGTGGAAGCTCGCGCGCCAGTACCACCTTGCGCGCGGCGAGCGCCGCTGGAAGGCCGTCGGGCGCCGCCTCGCCTACCACGGCACGACGATGGGCGCGCTCTCGATCAACGGCATCGCGGCGCTGCGCGCACCGTTCGAGCCGCTCGTTCCCGACACGCTCCACGTCCGGAACACGAACCGCTACCACCGGCCGGCCGAGGAGACCGAGGAGCAGTTCACCGCGTTCCTGCTCGACGATCTCGACTCGGCGATCGAGCAAGCCGGCCCCGAGACGGTGGCGATGGTGCTGATGGAGCCCGTGCAGAACGCGGGCGGCGCGTTCACGCCTCCGGCGGGCTACTGGCAGGGCGTCCGTGAGATCTGCGACCGCCACGGCGTGCTGCTCTGCGCCGACGAGGTGATCACCGGCTTCGGGCGTCTCGGCTCGTGGTTCGGCTCCGAGCTCTACGACATCCAGCCCGACATGATCACGTGCGCGAAAGGCCTCTCGTCCGCCTACGCGTCGATCGGCGCAGTCGTCGCGTCCGATCGCGTCATCGAGCCGTTCCTCGGCGAGACCGCGATGTATGCACACGGGATCACGTTCGGCGGGCATCCCGTGCAGTGCGCGATTGCGCTCAAGAACATCGAGATCATGAAGCGCGAGCGGATCGTCGAGAACGTGCGTGACAACGGAGACGCCTTCCGCGCGACGCTCGAGCAGCTGCTCGACCTGCCGATCGCCGGTGACCTGCGCGGCACGGGGTTCTTCTACGCACTCGAGCTGGTGAAGAACAAGGAGACGCGGGAGACGTTCAACGAAGAGGAATGCGAGACGCTGCTCCGCGGCTTCCTCTCGCCGCAACTCTTCGAGAAGGGGCTCATCTGCAGAGCGGACGACCGCGGCGATCCGGTGATCCAGATCTCGCCGCCGCTGATCGCAACGCAGAAGGAGTTCGACATCATCGCAGGGACCATTGGGGAGGTGTTGAGCGAAGCATGGCAACGTATGACGTAGAACAGACGACCGCGCTCGCGCTGGTCGAGAAGAGCAAGCTGATCAAGTCGCTGCGCCGGTTCGACATGGTGTTCTTCACGATCTGCGCATTCGTCGGGCTCGACACGCTCGGCACCGTCGCGAAGAACGGGCCGGAAGGGTTTCTCTGGCTCGTCATCCTTGCCGTCGTCTTCGTCGCGCCGTACATGCTGCTCATGGCCGAGGTCGGCTCCGCGTTCACCGAGGAGGGCGGGCCGTACGAGTGGACGAAGCTTGCCTTCGGGCGGCTGCACGGGGGGATCGCGGCGATCCTCTACTGGGTGACGAACCCCCTGTGGGTCGGCGGCTCGCTCGCCTTCATCGCCGCCGACGCCTGGTCGGCGAACGTCTTCAAGATCGGCACCGCGACCGCCGGCGACTACGCGTTCAAGCTGATCTTCATCTGGATCTCGATCGGCGTCGCGATCGTGTCGCTGGCGTACGGCAAGTGGATCCCGAACTTCGGCGCGATGCTGCGGGTCTTCGTGCTCGGGTTCTTCTCGGTGACGATGATCATCTACGGGATCAAGCACGGCGTCGCCGGCTTCTCCCTCTCCGACATGAGCCCCACGCGCGGGGTCTTCTTCGGGCTGGTGCCGGTTCTGCTGTTCAACTACGTCGGGTTCGAGCTCCAAAACGGGGCCGCCGAGGAGATGCAGGATCCGCAGAAGGACGTACCCATCTCGATCCTGCGCAGCGGGATCGCGGGCGTGGCGATGTACGTCATCCCGATCTTCTGCATCCTGCTCGTGCTTCCGAAGTCGAAGGTCACGGGCATCGGCGGCTTCATCGACGCGGTGACGCTCACCTTCCACGGCGTCTACGGCGGCGCTGCGCATGCGCTTCTGATCGTGATGACGCTGTGCTTCGTCGGCGCGCTCGTCACCTCGGGCGCCGTGTGGATGATCGGGTCGGACCGCATCCAGGCCGTCGCGTCCTACGACGGCGCGTTCTTCCCGTACTTCGGGGTGTTCAACCGGAAGCTCGGCACGCCGGTCCGCGTCAACGTGCTGTCCGGCATCACGTCGTCGGTGTTCTCGATCGCCGCGATCTACCTGCTCAAGAGCCAGAGCACGGCCGCAGCGTTCACCGTCGTGCTCGACATCGCGATCTCCACGACGCTCCTCTCCTACCTGTGGATCTTCCCGGCCGCGCTGAAGTTGCGGTATTCGCATCCGCATGTCAACCGGCCGTTCCGTCATCCGTGGGGCACGGCCGGCATCTGGGTATCGACGATCCTCGTCACCTTCTGGATCGCGCTCGGTTCGTTCGAGGCGGTGTTCCCGGACGTGCTCGAGAAGGTCTTCGGGGTCTCGTACGGCTTCAAGGGCTCGTGGGGCGTCACGCGCGGCGTGTTCGAGGCATTGACGCTCGGCACCCTCGGGGTGATCGTGCTCGTCGCCCTCATCGGCTACTTGTCGGGCGCCGCCGTGCGACGTCAGACCGCCACGGTGCCGATCGGCGAAGGACCGGTGGGTACGCTGCCCGCGTGACGCGGGTGATCGTCTGCGACGTCGGGCCGCGAGACGGTCTCCAGAACGAGCCGGAGACGCTCGCGCCCGACGTTCGCGCCGAGCTGGTCAACCGCCTCGCGCGTGCAGGGGTGCCGCGTGTCGAGGCGGTGAGCTTCGTGCGCGACGACCGCGTGCCTCAGATGGCCGGCGCGGAGGCGGTCGTCGCGGCGATCGAGCGGCACGAGGGAACCGAGTATTCCGGGCTGGTGCTGAACGAGCGCGGCTACGAGCGGTTCTCCGCCGCCGGGCTCGACCGCGTCAACGTCACCCTCGGCGCCACGGACGGATTCAACCGCGCGAACGGGAACGCGTCGCTCGAGGAAGCAGTCGCGCGAGCAGAGGCGATCCTCGCGCTCGCGGAAGTGCCCGCGACGGTGACGATCTCCGTCAGTTTCGGCTGTCCCTTCGAAGGCGCCGTCGACCCCGGCCTCGTCGCCGAGCTCGCAGCGCGCTTCACCGGGCGCGCGGAGGTCGTCCTCGCGGACACGATCGGCGTCGCGACACCGTCGCACGTGCGCTCGCTCGTCGCGCGTGCGCAGGCCGACGGCTTCCACGGACACAACACACGCAACACCGGCTACGCGAACTGCCTCGCCGCGCTCGAGGCGGGCGCGCGCGTGCTCGACGCGTCGGTGGGCGGTCTCGGCGGCTGCCCGTACGCGCCGCGCGCGACGGGCAACGTCGCCACGGAGGATCTCGTCTACCTCCTGGAAGGCGAGGGCATCGAGACGGGTATCGACCTCGACGCGCTCGTCCAGGTCTCGTCGTGGTTCGCGCAGGTGCTCGGGCGCACGCTCGAGGGTTACGTCTACCGCGCCGGTCCCTGGCCGTCGGCGTAGTCGCCGAGCCGCGGCGGCGGCGTGCGATGGCGGATGCGCTCGCCGTCGACTGAGAACGGAGGTGACACGGTCGTGCCCTCGCCGAGCTGCTGGAGGATCCCGATCGCCTGCGTCTGCTCGTGCGCAAAGGCCTCACCGACATTGCGCACCGGCGAGGCCGGAACGCCGGCCGCCGCGAGTGCTGCCTCCCACTCGGCGCTTGTGCGCGTGCGCGTGCGCTCGGACAGGAGCGCACCGAGCTCGGCCCGGTTGCGCACACGATCGGGATTCGTGCGAAACCGCTCGTCGTCCGGCAGGTCGAGCACGTCGCGCAGCCGCTCGTAGAGGCCGTCGCTGCCGGCGACGATCATCAGCGAGCCGTCGCTCGTCGGGAATACCTCGTACGGCGCGATCGGCTGGAACGCGGAGCCGTGGCGTTCGGGCGACTCGCCGCTCGCGGCGAAGCCCGCGATCTGTCCCGAGAGGAGCGCGAGCGACGTCTCGTACAGCGACGTGTCGATCGTCCGGCCCGCGCCGGTGTGTTCCCGCTCGAGCAGCGCCGCGAGGATGCCGATCGTCGCCCACTGGCCGGTCGCGAAGTCGATCAGGGAGACGCCGACGCGCACGGGCGGGCCGTCGCGTTCGCCGGTGACGCTCATCAGGCCGCTCGCCGCCTGCATCAGCGGGTCGTAGCCCGGCCGGTCGGCGAGCGGGCCGGTAGCGCCGTAGGCGCCGATCGTGCAGTAGACGAGTCTCGGATTGCGCGCGCGCAGCGCCTCGGCGCCGAGGCCGCGCGTCTCGGCAAGGCCGGGGCGAAGGCTCTGCACGAACACGTCTGCCTCGTCGACGAGGCGCAACACGACGTCGACTTCCTCCGCGAGGTCGACGGCGAGCGAGCGCTTGCCGGCGTTCGCCGCGAAGAACAGCGCGCCGTTCCCGTCGATGAACGGCGGCCCCCAGGCGCGAGCGTGATCGCCGTCGCGCGGCTCGATCTTGACGACGTCGGCACCGAGCGCGCCGAGGAGTTGCGTGCACGACGGCCCGGCCAGCGACGCGGTGACGTCGACGACGCGGATGCCGGCCAGCGGCGCGAACTCCGTCATCGTGGGTGCACCCAGATCGTCGCGGGGCCGTCGTGGGCCTGCACCGTCTCCGCCGGCGTGGCGCCGAGCTTCGCGGCGACGCGCGCCGATCGCGTGTTCTCCGGGTTGATCAACGAGATGAGGCGTTCGACGCCGCGGTCGTCATAGAGCCACTCTCGCACCGTGCGCGCTGCCTCGGTCGCATACCCGCTGCCCCAGTGCTCGCGGCCGATCGCCCAGCCGAGCTCGACCTGTGCGTCAGCGCCCGCGCCGGCAAAGGTGGACGTCTCCCACGTGCGCGCGTTCCAGACGAGCGACCCGACGCGGCCGAGCACGCGACCGTCGTCCTTGCGCACGACGATGAACTGCCCCTGGTCGTCGGCCCGCCACCGCCCGACCCAGCGCACCAGATGTTCGACGGCGAGGTCGATGCCGCCCGGCTCCGAGCCGATGGGCCGCATCACCTCCGCGTTGCCGAAGAAGTCGAGCATCGCTTCGGCATCGTCGAGCTGCGGCAGGCGCAACGCGAGCCGCTCGGTCTCCAGCTGCACCGGCATACGGCTGAACCTAGCCGGTAGCGTCGGTCTCCGTGAACCGGCTCGCGCAGGAGACCAGCCCGTACCTGCTCCAACACTCGGAGAACCCCGTGGAGTGGTACCCGTGGGGCGACGAGGCGTTCGAGCGGGCGCGCACGGAGGACAAGCCCATCCTGCTCTCCGTCGGCTATGCGGCCTGTCACTGGTGTCACGTGATGGAGCGCGAGTCGTTCGAGGACGACGACACGGCGCGAGTGATGAACGAGCTGTTCGTGAACGTGAAGGTCGACCGCGAGGAGCGGCCCGACGTCGACGCGGTCTACATGGAGGCAGTCCAGGCGCTCACCGGTCAGGGAGGCTGGCCGATGACGGTCTTCTTGACGCCCGGCGGCGAGCCGTTCTTCGGCGGCACGTACTACCCGCCCGAGCCGCGACACGGGCTGCCGTCGTTTCGCCAGCTCCTGGTCGCGGTCGATGAGGCGTACCGCGAGCGCCGCGACGACGTCGGCAGGCAGGCGGCGGCGCTCGTCGAGGCGCTGCAGCGCAGCGGGAGCACGGCGCCGTCGAGCGAACCGCTCACGAGCGAGCTCTTCGCGGAAGCCGAGCGCGTCGTGCGTTCGCAATACGACACGATGTGGGGAGGCTTCGGTGGCGCGCCGAAGTTCCCGCCCGCGTCGCTCGTCGAGTTTCTCCTGCGCCGCGGCGTCCTCGACCTGGCGCTCGGCACGCTCGACGGCATGCGCGCCGGCGGCATGTACGACCTCGTCGGCGGCGGCTTTCACCGCTACTCCGTCGACGCGCAGTGGCTCGTGCCGCATTTCGAGAAGATGCTCTACGACAACGCGCTGCTCATCCCCGCGTATCTGCACGCGTGGGTGCTGACCGGCGAGAGCGGTTACCGCTCGATCGTCGAGGAGAGCGTCGAGTACGCGTTGCGCGAGCTCCGTCTCGACGGAGGCGGCTTTGCGTCGGCGCAGGACGCCGACACGGACGGGGTCGAGGGGCTGACGTTCACGTGGACGCCGGAGGAGCTCGAAGCCGCGATCGGAACGGGCCGCGAGGAGCTGCTGCAGCCGTTCGAGCACGGGCGCTCGATCGTCCGCGGGCAGCTCACCGCGAAGGAGCGCGCGACGTTGTTCGCGGTGCGCGAGCGCCGCCCGAAGCCGCAGCGCGACGACAAGGCGATCGCGGCGTGGAACGGCCTGATGCTCGCGGCGCTCGCCGAATCTGCGCGCCGGCTCGAGCGCGACGACTGGCTCGCCGCCGCCCGCGAGCTCGCGGAGTTCCTGCTCGGCCCGCTCTCGGACGGCGAGCGGCTGCACCGCACCTGGCGGAACGGCGTCGCCAAGGGCACCGGCTACCTCGAGGACTACGCCGACGTCGCGCACGGGCTCTACGAGCTGCACGTCGCGACCGGCGAGCTGCGCTGGCTCCACGAGGCACATCGGCTTGCGCGACTGGCCGTCGAGCTCTTCGGCGACGACGAGCACGGCGGCTTCTTCCTGACGCCGGCCGGCGGCGAGGAGCTCGTCGCCCGCCAGAAGGATCTCGACGACAATCCGACGCCGTCGGGTAACTCGATGCTCGCGTTCGTGCTGTTGCGCCTTGCGCGCATCTGGGGCGACGACGAGCTCGAGCGGCGGGCCGTCGGGGTGCTGCGGCACGTCCGCGACGTGATCCCGCGCGCGCCGACTGCCTTCGGCTGGGCGCTGTGCGCCCTCGACCTGCACCTGTCGCCGCCACGAGAGGTCGCAATCGTGGGCGGCGGGCCGGGCACGGCGCTCGCGCGCGCCGCCCTGCGCGGCCTCGATCCGAATGCCGTCGTGGCCTTCGGCCCGGCGGACGACGTGCCGCTTCTG
>JANMWV010000272.1:0-6533 GCA_031394165.1 Actinomycetes bacterium | reverse complement strand
GGCAACTGATCGATGCCGCCGAGGAACGTGGTTCGCTCCTGCAGTCCGAGCTGAACGAGGTGCTCGCGCCGCTCGGCCTCGATCCGATCGAGATCGACGCCGTCCACCGCGAGCTCGAAACGCGTTCGATCGAGGTGACGGACGACCTCGACGAGAACGGCGAGGCGAAGTCGCAACCCGAGCAGGAGGCACCGGCCGAGCCGCCTCCGCTCCAGCTCTCGCTCTCCTGGGAGACGACGACCGACGCGCTCCAGCTCTTCCTCCGCGAGGCCGGCCGCCATCCGCTGCTCACCGCCGCACAGGAGGTGGAGCTTGCGAAGAAGATCGAGAAGCACGACATGGCGGCGAAGACGCGGATGATCCAGTCCAACCTCCGCCTCGTCGTCTCGATCGCGAAGAACTACCGCAACCAGGGCCTGCCGTTCCTCGACCTGATCCAGGAGGGAACGCTCGGCCTGATCCGAGCGGTCGAGAAGTTCGACTGGCGCCGCGGCTACAAGTTCTCCACCTACGCCACCTGGTGGATCCGCCAGGCCGTCGCGCGCGCGCTCGCCGACAAGGCGCGGACGATCCGCATGCCCGTCCACATCGTGGAGCGCATGCAGAAGATGAACCGCGCCGAGCGAACGCTCTGGATGGAGCTCGGGCGCGAGCCGACGCTCGAGGAGATCGCCGACGAGGCGTCGCTGCCCATCGAGCAGGCGCATGAGGTCCGAGCGGCAGCCCGCGCCTCGGCGAGCCTCGACCAGCCCGTCGGCGAGACCGACGACGCCGTGTTCGGCGACTTCGTCGCGGGCGACGACCCGCTGCCCGAGGAGCGCGTCGAGGTTTCGCTGCGCAGCCAGGCACTCGCGGTCGCGTTGCAGGCGCTGCCGGAACGGGAGCGTCACGTGCTCGTTCTGCGCTACGGGCTGGTCGACGAGGAGCCGAAGACGCTCGAGGAGATCGGCAGGCGCCTCGGTCTCACCCGCGAGCGCGTCCGGCAGATCGAGATCGAGTCGCTGCGTCGTCTCGCCGGCCTGCGCGAGATGCAGTTCGTCCAGTCGAGCTAGACGCGGAGGTAGAGCTCGAGATCGGGCGCGGCCACGCGCAGCTCGCGCAGCGCCCGCGATTCGAGCTGGCGCACGCGCTCGCGCGTGATGCCGAGCCCGGCGCCGACCTCTTCGAGTGTCTGCGGCTTCTCCCCGTCGAGACCGAACCGGAGCGCGAGCACCCGGCGCATGCGTGGATTGAGATGCGCGAGCGCCGCGGCGAGCTCCTTCGCCCGCAGCAGGTGCGCCGTCTTCTCCTCCGGCTGGGCGGAGTTCAGATCCTCGATCAGGTCGCCGTAGAGGCTCTCGCCGTCGCCGACCGGCACGTCGAGGCTCACCGGGTCCTCGACGAGCTCGAGCAGGTCCTGGACGCGCTGCTCGGGCAGCCCGCTCTCCTTCGTCAGCTCCTCGAGCGTCGGCTCGCGGTTCAGCTTCTGGGCGAGCACACGGCGTGAGCGCAGGAGGCGGCGCACCTGTTCCGCGACATGGACGGGCAGACGAATCGTCCGGCCCTGGTCCGCGAGCGCGCGGGTGACCGACTGGCGGATCCACCACGTCGCGTACGTCGAGAGCTTGTAGCCCATCCGGTAGTCGAATTTCTCGACCGCGCGGATCAGGCCGAGATTGCCCTCCTGGATGAGGTCGAGCAGGGGGACGCCCGCCTTCGTGTAGTTGCGCGTGATCGACATCACGAGGCGCAGGTTCGCCTCGATCAGCTCGCGCTTCGCCTGCTCGTCGCCTTCGTCCTTGCGGCGGGCGAGCTCGCGCTCCTCGGCGCGTGTCAGCAGCGGGCCGCCGCCGATCGAGCGCACGTAGAGCTTCAGAGGATCCTGGGTGACGGGCGTCGCGAGTGCGTGGACCTCGGCGACCTCGTCGTCCGCGTCGGCGTCGACCTCGAGCTCGTCGGCTTCCTCGGCCTCTTCGACCTCTTCGACGTCGACGGCATCGAGCGCAGCAGGGTCCTCCACGTCCGGAACAAGGCCGAGACGAGGCTCGGCGATCTCCGGCGGCGGGAAGATGGCAGTGGGGAGCGGCCGCTGCTCCATCCCACTCCGTATCGGCGTCCCTCGACCGAGGCTTGAGCGCCGCGTCAACCCTCTTTCGAGGTACGGCGCCTAGGAAGAGCCTAAGAACCTCTAACTAAACGAGCACGGGCCGCCGGAACGCGCTGTGCACGCGCACTGCGGCGTCCTCAGTCGCGCCGATAGCTCCGCTATCGCCCGCTCCCTGCGTCCTTGCATCGCACGCACCCATCGCGCCCCGTCAGCGCGTGGGTCATTCAGTTAGAGCTTCTAAGAGGTTCGCGCCGTCGCGCCGCGAAAACCAATCTCTAACTTTAGGAATCGTCCCAGCGTCCGATGATGGAAGGGACGGCAGACGCCGTCCGGAACCTCGAACAGGATCTCTCTCCATGTGCGGGATCGCCGGTTACAGCTTTTCGGCTTGCAGCGACGTCGACCGGACGCTCGCCGCACAGTCCCTGCTGGCCGGAATCGCCGAGCGTGGCGCCGACGCGGTCGGGTACGCCTACCGCGGGCTCGAGGATACCTATCCCGTCGTGACGAAGCAGCGCACGCCAGCGAGCAAGCTGCTCGACCGGATCCAGGTGCCCGAGGGCGCCACGGAGCTGCTCGTCCACGTCCGCGACTACACGAAGGGCCACCCGTCGATCGCCGCGAACAATCATCCGGTGCGCCACGGCCCGGTGGTCGGCATCCACAACGGGATCATCCTCAACGACGACGCGTTGCTCGAGCCGCTCAGCTGTGCGCGCTGCGAGCCGCGGATGACGGTCGACTCCGAGGCGATCTTCGCGCTCGCCGCGCACTCGCGGAATGAGCCGCGTGCGCTCGAGGCGCTCACGGGCTCGATGGCCGCCGCGTGGATGGACGCGCGCGTGCCCGGCACGATCTTCGCCGCCCGCGGCGTCGGCCGGCCGCTCTGGATCGGCCAAAGCAAAGGCAGCACGCGCAAGCACGAGCTCTTCTTCGCCTCGACCCGCGCAGCGCTCGAGGTCGTAGAGCGGTACGCCGGTGTCCGGCTGCGCAAGCGGGAGATCGGCGACGGCACCTTCCTCGCGCTCCACGGCGGGCGGATCGTCCACGAGGAGCGCTTCCGCCCCGACCACAGCTACCGCGACTCGGTCGTCCTCCCCGCCGTGCGCGCGCCCGGCGAAGGCGTGTCGTGCCTCGAGCGCCTCGCGGTGCTCACGGCAGCCGCGTAGCTACAGCAGTCTTCCGTCCGAGCCGACGCGAACGCCCTGCTCGTCGAGCCGCTCGCGCACGAGGAACTGGAACGTCGACCACGCGCCGCGGCGCGCGTCGAACATCCGGTAGACCTGCCACTCCGTCAGCAGGCTTGCGTCCTCCCTGCGGGCCTCCGCCCAGTCGGCGAACTTGGGCAGCCGGCCGAGCGACCGGGCGAGCTCGATGCCCTGCTCCACCGCCCGCTCGAGCCGCTCCTCCCCCACCGGCACGTCGAAGCCCGCCTCGCGTAGCGCGGTCGAGAGCGAGCCGAAGGTGTGCCAGTAGAGCGACTTCGACGGCAGCTTGCCCTTGTGCTCGTCGATGTCGCGCGCCGTCGGCGGGCGGCCGAGCTCGTCCCCGAGCTCCTTGAGGAGCCCGAGCAGCTCCGCTCGCGTCGCGAACCGGCGCGGGACGAGGCCGGCAGCGCGCTTCGCCGCGTTCCACGAGCCGAAGTGCTCGATCACGGTCTGCGGGTGGACCGTCGTCTCCTGGTCGGAGGCGAACTCGCGCATCGTCGGCGAGCGGCCGAGCCTGGCCGCGCTCGCCCGCAGCTCGGCGAGGATCTGCTCGTCGGAGTAGCGCTTGCGGATTCCGGCCTGGAAGTCCGCCAGCGCGCCCGGGTCGATGTCGGCAACCGCCCGGAAGCGCGGCTTCGGGGGCATGCCAAGAATGGTAGAACAAGTTGCGGAATCCGCAAGTGGATAAGAGAGGCGGCGAAGCCGCCATTCCCCAGACCACCTGGTTCCTGCCACGGGGCATCGAGCGCGCCTACGAGCCGGTGCCTGTCGCCCGTGGCAATCGGGAACCAGGCTGAGAGCCTTAACGGGCCGCGCGGGGGCCGCTTATGAAGCGACGACGAGCGCGGGGCGCTGAGGCAGCTCGACGCCGGGCAGGTCGCCGACGATCGACTCGAGCGGCAGGATCCGCTCGAGCGCCTGCACGCAGCGCGGGCAGAACTGGGAGCCGCACTTGTTCTTCACCTCGGCGAGCGCTTCGTTCACCGGGCGCGCGGCGCGGTAGATGCGCGTCGTCAGCATCGAGTCGAGCGCGTCCGCGACGTGGATGATGCGGGCGCCGAGCGGGATCTCCTCGCCCGCGATCCGGTCCGGGTAGCCCGTCCCGTCGAAGCGCTCATGGTGGTGGCGGATCGCCGGCACCGCGTCCTGGAGGAAGCCGAGGCGGTCGATGATGCGCGCGCCTTCCTCTGCGTGGCGCTGCATGAGCGCCCACTCCTCCCCGGTCAGGCTCGCCGGCTTCAGGAGGATCGCGTCGGGGATCGCAAGCTTGCCGATGTCGTGGAAGAGCGCCGCATGGCCCAGGAGGTCGAGCTCGGCCTGCGAGAGCCCGAGCTCCCGGCCGATCGCGAGCGAGAGCTGCTGCACGCGCCTCGAATGGCCTGCGGTGTACGAGTCGCGCGCATCGACGGTGGCCGACAGCGATTCCATCGCCGCCGTCGAGCGCTCGCGGAGCAGCCTGTTCGCCTGCTCGAGCGACACGTTCTGAGACTGGATCGTCTCGGCCGCCTCGCGCAGCTTCGTCGCCGACTTCTGGGTGTGCTTGAGGTACGCCTCTTGCGTCTTGCGCATGAGGAGCAGCGGCACCGCGAAGACTGCGAGGGCGTAGAGGCCGACGGCGTGGTACGCGAGACCCATCACGGCGCCGATGAAGCCGTAGACGACGAAGTGTGGCATCAGCCAGGCGAACCGCTCGCGGAAGATCGACCACGGGTTCTCGTTGCCCTCGACGCCCGACGCGATGCTCACCAGCGCCATGTTGACGCCGAAGTACACGGCGCCTCCGACGACGCCGAGCGCCGCCGCGACGAGCTGGCTCATGTTGCCGCCCGAGCCGAAGGAGAAGATGGCGGCCGCCGCGAGCGACGACAGGCTCAGCGTCGCGATGTTGTACATGACCTGGTGCAGCGACTGGCGGCGCGCACTCCACTCGACGACGCAGATCGTGATTGCGATCGGCAGCGCTGCGCGATAGTCGAACAACGCTGCGCCCGCAAGCGAGCCGACGGCGCTGACCGAGATCGTCCCCTCCACCTCCGCGAGCTCGAACGAGAGCGCCTGTCCGCCGCCGACGATCGCGAGCACGCCGAGGAGACCGATGTAGTCCGTGCTGTGGCCGAAGAGCAGCCCGACGACGCCGGCGCCGAAGCCGAGGACGCTGACGATGCCCACGACGATGCCGAGGCGCGGCGAGAGCGCGAAGAAGGTCGGCCCGTGCAAGGCGTGCGGCCGCGGATGGCGGCGCTCCTCGACGGGATGGAGCTGCTCGGCTGCGGGGAGCGTCGTGACGTGCTCCCCGTCCTCGCGAACGGCGCGCAGCTTGGCGCCGCGCTCGGCGGCGAGCAAGAGCGGCTCGGTGCTGGCGCCGAGGACGCGGTTGCGGCCCTGGAGCTTCGCGCGGTAGACGGCGAGGTCGGCCTGGTGAATGAGCTCGTTCGCGTCCACCCCGTCCTTCGGGAAGGCCGCGACGCCGAGCGACACCGTCGCGCGGATCGGCTCCGTCGCCGTCTCGACCTCGAACTCGCGCTCAGCGACCGCACGGCGGATGCGCTCCGCAATCTCCATCGCCTGCTCGGGCGGCGTCTCCGGGAGGAGGATCGAGAACTCCTCGCCGCCGAAGCGGGCGGGCACGTCGTAATGGCGCAGCTCCTGGCGGAAGATCTCCGCGATCCCCTTCAGTACCGCATCGCCGGCGAGGTGGCCGTAGCTGTTGTTGATGTCGCGCAGCAGGTCGAGGTCGGCCATGATCAGCGACATCGGGCGCTCGAACCGGCCGGCGCGCGCGATCTCGGCGGCGAGCGTCGTCGCGAAGTAGCGGGCGTTGTAGAGGCCGGTCTTCGGGTCGACGCGCGCCTCCGCCTGGAGCTGCGGGACGCTGAGCGAGCGATGGACGACGACGAGCGGCGCGAGCGCCGCGAAGATCAGCCACGGGTTCCAGTGCCAGAACGCGGCGAGCGAGACGCCGAGCACCGCCAGCACGAGGTCGATGGAGATGCTCTCGGCCGTAAAGAGGTTCGTCTCGTGGAAGGTGTGGTTGCGGCCGAGCTTGAGGATGAAGGCGACGAGAATGTGGTTCGTGACGACGAACAGGACGGCCGCGACGAGGCCGCCGACGGCGAAGCGTGCGTCACTCGATGCGATCAGCCCGCTGCCGCGGTTGATGATCAGATGCACCGCGCCCCACGCCGCGAGGGCGTTGAGTGTGTAGTTCGACATGTTGAAGACCGCGATCGGCCACGGGT
>JANMWV010000224.1:0-2409 GCA_031394165.1 Actinomycetes bacterium | reverse complement strand
GAGGGCGGCGCCGACGGCGAGGCCCGCGAAGAGCAGCGCTGCCGTGCGAACTCGCGGCACGCCGGCGAGCACGAGCGAGCCCGCGCCGAGCAGCGGCGCGGTCAGGAGCGCACCCGCGGCGTAGTAGACCCGGAACGCCCGCGCGTCCCAGCCTGCGGCCTCGCCCCACGCGATCGCCGCGGCGGCTACGGCGTAGGCGGCGAGCGACCACGCCCACCAGGCGAGCTCGCTGCGGCGGTTCTGCCTGACGCGGCGTGCGAGGTCGCCCGCGAGGCGGAGCGCGAGCAGGGCGGCGGCGAAGGAGACGAGGACGTTCATCGGGAGCACCGTAGGTTAGGCTCACGGCAGTGCGGAAGCAGGCGCTCCTGATCCCCGCTGTTCTCCTGGCCGCTGCGCTGGCGTTCGGCGCCCGAGCGGCCGCGCCCGCCGACCACGCGCTGCTCGCGCTCGACGTCTTGCCGCCGGGTCAGGGCGCGAACGTTCCCGAGCTCACGAGCCAGATCCCGCTCTACGACGGCTTGACGCCGCTGCGCGGCAACGTCACGCCTGCGGACCTGAAGCGCTTCTACAAGCCCGAGCCGCTCGGGCTCGGCGGCGCGAAGGCCGTTCGAACCGAGCGTCCGCGCGGTGGCGTCACGATCTACCGCGACGCGTACGACGTCCCGCACGTCTATGGCAAGACTCGTGCCGACACGGAGTTTGGTGCGGGCTGGGCGACCGCGGAGGACCGCGGGCTCGATCTGCAGCTGCTGCGCGGGCCCGCCCGCATTGCGGCGCTCGACGTGCCGGGCTACGACGCGTTCTCGGTGGCGCTCTCCGCGCGCACGTTCGTGCCCAGCGCACAGACCGAGGCGTTCCTCGCGCAACAGGCAACGCTCGCCGCGAAGACGGCGCAGGGGAGACAGCTGCTGAAGGACGTCGACGCGTATCTGCTCGGGATCAACGCGTACTTCAAAGCGGCCGGCGGCTTCGTGGCGCCGTTCAACCGCAACGACATCACGGCGATCGGGACGCTGATCGGCGCCGTCTTCGGTGCAGGCGGCGGTCGCGAGGCCCAGAGCGCGCAGTTCCTCTCGGCGCTGCAGAAGCGGCTCGGCGACGCGAAGGGACTCGCCGCGTGGAACGACCTGCGGCAGCAGCAGGATCCGGAGACGCCCGTCACGATCGCGGGCGCGTTCGCGTACGGGAACGGGCCCGCGGGCGTCGGCCCCGGCAACCTGCCGATCGACGCGGGAAGCTACGTCCCCGTCGTCGCCGACGCCACGCAGCTCGCGCAACGCCGGCTGATGTCGAATGCGCTGCTGATCGGCGCGAAGCGGTCCTCGACCGGGCATCCGATCTTCGTCGCCGGCCCGCAGGTCGGGTACTTCTCGCCCGAGATCCTGATGGAGGAAGACCTGCACGGCGGCGGCCTGAACGCGCGTGGCGTCTCGTTCCCCGGTCTCGGCTTCTACCTGCAGATCGGGCGCGCGCCCGACTACGCGTGGAGTGCGACCTCCGCCGGCTCCGACATCGTCGACCAGTTCGCGGAGACGCTCTGCGGCGGCGACACGATCCACTACCTCTACAACGGCTCGTGCGTCGCGATGGGGACCTTCGACGCCGGCGTGCTCAAGGGTCAGGCGGGCGCGCCCGACACGCAGCTCGTCTACCGCACGACGGTGCACGGTCCGGTTGTCGGCTACGCGACGAGCAACGGCGCCAAGGTCGCGCTCGCCGCCGACCGCTCGACCCGTGGGCGCGAGCTGCTCGCGGCGATTCCGTTCCAGACGCTCTCGACCGGCGGTGTCCACTCGGCGCATGACTTCTGCAAGACGATGAGCGGCTTCGAGCTGACGTTCAACTGGTTCTACGCCGACTCGAAGCACATCGCGGTCTACTCGAGCGGCCGGCTGCCGCTGCGCGCGCCCGGCGTCAACGGCGGGCTCCCCACGAACGGCAACGGCCAGTATGAGTGGCGCGGCTGGCTCGCGCCGATGTCGCATTCGCACGTCGTCGACCCCCCGAGCGGGGAGATCGTCAACTGGAACAACAAGCCGAGCGCCGGCTTCGCTGCCGCGGACGACGACTGGTCGTACGGATCGGTGCAGCGCGTCGTGATGCTGAAGTCCGGCGTCGCGGCGAAGAAGACGCACACGCCGGCGAGCGTCGTATCTGCGATGAACGCGGCGGCGACGCTCGACCTGCGCTCGACGCTCGTCCCGCTGCTTGCGGAGGCGATGGGACATGGAACGGCGCCGAGCCCGCGTGCTGCGCAGTTGCTGCAGCTGCTCCGCAGCTGGGACGGCAACCGGCTCGACGGGAGCCTCGACGGGAAGGTCGACGCGCCGGGCGCGGCGATCATGGACGCCTGGTGGCCGAAGCTCGCGGTCGCTGTGCTCCAGCCGCTGCTGGGCCCGCTCACGAGCG
>JANMWV010000207.1:0-5829 GCA_031394165.1 Actinomycetes bacterium | reverse complement strand
CTGCTGGTCGTCGCCGGCGGCGTGCTGATCGGCGCGTTCCGCTAGAGCGCAGAGAGTGGGAGGGGCCTGCTCGTGCAGGCCCCTCCCTGGTGCTCGTCTAGCCGAACGAGTTGACCGAGACGCCCGGCGTCAGGAGCGCGGCGTGCGCCTGGTCGTGGACGACCGTGACCGTCGTGGTGCCGGTGCAGCTGGCCCCATGACTGTCGCTGACGCGGAACGCGATCGTGTACACGCGTCCGTCACCGGTGCCGCCCCGCTCGGAGCGGAGGTAGAGCCCGCCGCCGGCAGCAAGCTGGGCGTCGGGCGAGAAGTTGCCCGAGCCTCCACCCAGCAGCGGCTCGTCCTGCCGCACGCCCGTGACGGCGTACGACACGGAGTCGCCCGCGTCCGGGTCGGTGGCACCGATCAGGTTGATCAGCACCAGCTGATGGTTCGGCGGCCAGAGCGTCGTGTCGCTCGCCCGGACGGCCGTGCAGACCGGCGCCCGGTTGAACGTCAACGCAATGATCCGCTCCGGTGAAACGCCT
The DNA here is from genome assembly GCA_031394165.1 of Actinomycetes bacterium. Taxonomy (GTDB): domain Bacteria; phylum Actinomycetota; class Thermoleophilia; order Gaiellales; family Gaiellaceae; genus Palsa-739. The sequence goes on along the minus strand of JANMWV010000207.1, from coordinate 5,302 downwards.
CCATCGTCGTCCGAGGCCGTCACGTGGATCGTGGCCGCTGCGACCGACGCGTCGTACGAGTGCGTCGCATTGCAGAAGCCGCCGATCGCGGGGATGGTGTCCGTCACGCCGTCGCCCCAGTTGATGACACAGCTCTGCGTGTCGTTGCTTCCCGCATCGGTGACGATGCCGTTGAACACGACGTTCCGGGCGCTGGCGCCGGACGCCGGGTTCGAGACGACGAGCGTCGGCGCGACGTTCGCCACGTTCACGATCCCCGAGGCGGACACCGGCTGGTTCACGCCGTCGCTGACGGTGAGCGTGACCGTCCAGAGGCCGTCGTCGGTGCACGTGATCGTCGTGGCGAGCGAGGCGGGGTTGCCGAACGAGCAGGCTGCCCCGGCGTCGACCGGGCCGGCCGGAGCGGCCGTCCACGCGTACGACAGGGTGTCGCTGCTGTTCGGATCCGTCACCGTGGCCGAGAGCGGAAGTGCGGAGCCCTCGTTGCCGGCGGTGTTCGCGACGCTCACGGCCGGAGGTGCGTTGACGAGCACACGTGCCGTTGCCGTCGTGCTGCCGTCGTCGTCCGTCACCGTGACCGTCACGGTCTGCAGACCGGCGACGTTGTACGTATGGCCCCCGTCGCACCCGGTCGTCTCAGGCGTGCCGTCGCCCCAGTTGATCGTGCAGGACTTGGCGTCGGTCGTCCCCGGGTCGGTGATCGTCGTGTGCGCAGCCACCGATCCGCCGAGCGGGATCATGCCCGGCGTCACGGCGAGCGTTGCGGTCGGAGCGACGTCGGACACGGTGAGGGTGCCCGTCTTGACGACGTCGATGTTGACGTTGTCGCTGACGGTGAGCTCGATCGCCCAGGTCCCCTCGTCGGTGCAGGTGATCGTCGGCGTGAGCACGCCGTCGTTGCTGAAGGAGCAGGATGCGCCCGGATCGACGCCCGGTCCGGCGGTCGCCCGCCAGTGATAGCTCAGCGTGTCGTGCTCCGCGTCGGTCGCCGTGGCGCTCAGCGGAATCGCCGAGCCCTCGGCGCCGGAGACGTCGGAGACGGTCACCGTGGGCGGACCGTTGACCACGACGCGCGCCGTCGAAATGCCCTGGCCGCCGTCGTCGTCGGTCGCCGTCGTCGTCACGGTGTACGTGCCCGCCGTGTCGTAGACGTGCGAGTCGGCGCACCCGAGGGTGGCCAGGCTGCCGTCACCCCAGTCGTTCGAGCACGTCTGCGTGTCGTTCGTGCCCGGGTCGACGATCGTCGTGTGCGCCAGGACCGTCCCGTGCAACGGGATCATCCCCGGCGACAACGTCAACGTCGGAACCGGAGCGACGTTGGTGACTTCCAACGTCTCGGACGCCGACACAGGCGCCGGATTGACGCCGTCCGACGCCGTCAGCGTCAACGTGTACGGGCCGTCGTCGTCGCAGGTCACGGACGTCGACACCGCAGCGGGATTGTCGAACGTGCAGTGCCCGGTGCCGCCCGAGGACGTCCACTGCGTCGTCGTAGCGCCGTTCACCGTCGCGGTGACCGGTGCGGCGGTGCCCTCCGGCACCGGCCCGACACCGCCGCTGAACGTGATGGTCGGCGGCGCCTTGATCGTAACGTGGATGCAGTCGGGGCCTGCACTCCCGGTGCCGGCTCCGTCCTTTCCGGAGGCCGTTGCGCAGATCGCGTACGGGCCGCCGGGAAGCAGGGTGAGCGTCTTCGAGAACGACACGGTGCTCGGCCCGGTGCGGGGCAGGGCGGGCGAGATCGTGACTCCGGACTGCGCCACGCCGTCGACCGTCAGCGTCAGGCCGGTGAGCTGCGAGGCGATTACCGACGGGACGACGTTGGCGGCGTCGGCGGGATCGGTCAAGAGCTGGCAGGTCGTCCCGAAGCGAGCCGAGATCTGCGCCAGGGTGCCGTCAGTGGATGGAGCAGGGGAGCCGCACCCCGCGCTCGCGCCGACGGCGAACGTGTAGATCTTCATGGTGCTCGGGTTCAGCGCGTTGAGCGCTTCCGCGAGCGCGTGCCCATCCACCGTCAGGTTCGCAAAGCCGTCGGACAGGAACGCGACGACGGTCCTCGACGTCGTGATGCTTGCCGTCAGCGTCTTCAACGCCGCGAGCGCCGCGTAGTAGTTCGTCCCCGTTCCGACGTCCTTCGTCGAGAACTGCGTGAACCCGTCGGCCGGTCCCCTCACAGGCCAGCCGACAAGCGGGGGCGGCGTTTGCGCGCCGAGGTAGGCCGACTGGACGACCCAGTCGAGGTTGTTCTGCGGCGCGAACACCGTCGTCATCCCCGGCGCCGGCGTGAAGGTATTCGCGTCGGGCGCCGTCAGCGTGCCGACGACCCCGCCCGGGGTCAGATCGAGCACGGCTGCGGAGGTGATGTTCAGCGGCGAGAACGTGTCGGTTTGCGTCCCTGCGAAACCGATCATCCCAATCTTCGCGACGGTGCCCGTGAGGATCGCCGCCTGGTTCAGTTTGCGGACCGCGAGGAGCTCGCAGTCGAGCGTCGTGTCGGCGAGCGAGTCGTAGACGTTCTGGCGCGGACAGCGACCCGGCGTTCCGTCCGACGACGAGGTGCTGCCGGAGATGTCGACGATGTAGACCAGCGTCGTATCGGGCACGGCGACCCCGACCCCGACCGAGGCCGAGCCCGTGACCGTGAACGGCGCGTTGGGAAGCGTCGAGTTGTCGGCCGGCGAGCCGATCGACACGGTGATCGCCGTGCCCCCCGGCAGGCTCGCCGTCGTGGCGCCGCCCGCCACCGCCAGTGTGAGGACCGCCGCCGGCATCGCCAGCGCGATCAGAAGCTTCCGCCGCATGTGTTGTGCCCTCCCCCGTACGTACGTTGTCGCCCGGATCCACGCCCGGACCCCCGGCGTAGCTCACTCGATTCAGGGGGGCGTGTCAATAGGCCTCCCGGCCCATTCATGATCTGCTATACTCGCGCTTAGATTTCCTTACAAGGAGGCACACCAGATGGCAAAGACACTTGGCATCGACCTCGGCACGACGAACTCGTGCATGGCCGTGCTCGAGGGCGGCGAGGCGACCGTCATCCCGAACGCCGAAGGCGGGCGCACCACGCCCTCCGTCGTCGCGTTCCCGAAGGACGGCCAGCGGCTCGTCGGCGCTCCCGCACGCCGCCAGCAGGTCACGAATCCCGAGAACACGATCTTCTCGATCAAGCGCTTCATGGGGCGCAAGTTCTCCGAGGTCTCGGAGGAGATGACCATGATCCCGTACGAGGTCTTCCAGGGCCCGAACGGGGACGTGCGCGTCAAGGCGGCGGGCAAGGACTACGCCCCGCCGGAGATCAGCGCGATCATCCTGCAGAAGCTGAAGGCCGACGCCGAGGCGTATCTCGGCGAGTCGGTGACCGACGCGGTGATCACCGTGCCGGCCTACTTCAACAACGCACAGCGCGAGGCGACGAAGGACGCCGGCAAGATCGCCGGCCTCAACGTCCTGCGCATCATCAACGAGCCGACCGCGGCCTCGCTCGCGTACGGGCTCGACAAGGAAGGCGACCAGACGATCCTCGTCTTCGACCTCGGCGGCGGCACGTTCGACGTGTCGGTGCTCGATCTCGGCGAGGGCGTGTTCGAGGTCAAGTCGACCGCTGGCGACAACCACCTCGGCGGCGACAACTTCGACAAGACGATCGTCGACTGGATGGTCGCGGAGTTCAAGAAGGATCAGGGCATCGACCTCTCGGCCGACAAGATGGCGCTCCAGCGCCTGTACGAGGCCGCCGAGAAGGCGAAGATCGAGCTGTCGTCGACGATGACGACGCAGATCAACCTGCCGTTCATCACGGCGACGCAGGACGGGCCGAAGCACCTCGACCTCCAGCTCACCCGCGCGAAGCTCGAGGAGATCACCGCCGACCTGCTCGCGCGCACCGTCGGACCGACGAAGCAGGCGCTCAAGGACGCCGGCCTCGACGCGTCGAAGATCGACCATGTCGTGCTCGTCGGCGGCATGACCCGCATGCCCGCAGTGCAGGCGAAGGTCAAGGAGATCGTCGGCAAGGACCCGCACAAGGGCGTCAACCCCGACGAGGTCGTCGCCGTCGGCGCCGCGCTCCAGGCCGGCGTGCTCAAGGGCGAGGTGAAGGACATCCTGCTCCTCGACGTCACGCCGCTGTCGCTCGGCATCGAGACCAAGGGCGGCGTCATGACGAAGCTCATCGAGCGCAACACGACGATCCCGACGAAGAAGTCGGAGACGTTCACGACCGCGGAGGACAACCAGCCGTCGGTCGAGGTGCACGTGCTCCAGGGCGAGTCGGAGATGGCGACGTACAACAAGACCCTCGGCAAGTTCCAGCTCGTCGGCATTCCGCCGGCGCCGCGGGGCATGCCGCAGGTCGAGGTCACCTTCGACATCGACGCGAACGGGATCATCAACGTCTCGGCGAAGGATCACGGCACGGGCAACGTGCAGCAGATCCAGATCCAGGGCGGCTCCGGGCACACCGAGACGGAGGTGCAGGAGATGATCCGCAACGCAGAGGCGCACGCCGACGAGGCGCACAAGCTGCGCGAGACCGTCGACGCGAAGAACATCGCCGAGACGCTCGCGTACCAGACCGAGCGCTCGCTCAAGGAGCACCGCGACAAGCTCGACGAGTCCGACGCCTCGACGATCGAGGGCCGGATCATGGAGCTGCGCGCGGCGCTCGAGGGCGACGACGTCGCGGACATCCGCGCCAAGACAGAGGCGTTGCAGGAGGCCTCGCACAAGCTCGCGGAGGCGGTCTACGCCCAGGCGACCGCGCAGGCGCAGGCCGCAGGCGGCAACGGCGCGACCACTCCGGACGACGAGGTCGTCGAGGAGGGCGAGTACGAGGTCGTGGACGAGGAGGCGAAGACGTCGTAATGACGGACGAGACTCACGTCCACGAGGAGACATTGCGAGGAGACCAGAGCGATGATGCTCTTGCTGCTCTGGTCTCCGAGCGCGACGCGGCGATCGACAACTGGAAGCGGACGGCCGCCGACTTCGACAACTTCCGCAAGCGCGCGTTGCGCGAGCGGGAGGAGTACGTCACGCTCGCGAACGAGCGGCTCGTGAAGGATTTGCTGCCGATACTCGCCGACCTCGAGCGCGCGCTCGTGGCGGCGGCGGAGCACGAGGAGGCGGTGCTCGAAGAGGGCGTGCGGCTCGTGTTCCGCTCGCTCGCCGGGCTGCTCGAGCGGCAAGGTCTCGAGGAGATCGGCGCGGCCGGCATGTTCGACCCGCACGTCCACGAGGCGCTGCTCTCGCAGCCGTCCGAGGCCGAGGAGGGCTCGGTCATCGACGTCGTACAGAAGGGATA
>JANMWV010000201.1:0-1820 GCA_031394165.1 Actinomycetes bacterium | reverse complement strand
AACGGCAAGCTCGACCGGGCGGCCCTTCCTCCGCCGGCGGACGAGGAGCGACCCGCCGCCGAGTTCGTGACGCCGGCCACCGCGGTGCAACAACGGGTCGCCGCGATCTGGCAGGAGATCCTCGGCCTGGAGGAGGTCGGTGTCACCGACCACTTCTTCCACCTCGGCGGTCACTCGCTCCTCGCAGCGAAGGTTGTCACCAAGGTTCGTGCCGAGTTCGAGATCGAGCTCTCCGTGCGCGCGCTCTTCGAGCACCCGGTGCTAGCTGCGTTCGCCGCAGAGGTCGACGCGAAACGTGCGCTCGGGGTCGAGCCTGAGTCGGAGCCCGATGGTGCGTTGGCTCTGGACTCGCGACCGACCTCGCAGCCGCTGTCGTTCCAGCAACGTCAGCTGCTGTTCCTCGATGACCTGACAGACGGCGGCGCGACGTATTACGCGGCGTTCGCATTCCGCGTCACGGGTGAACTCGACCGAGAGGCGCTCGCGGGCGCCGTCGACGTGCTCGTCAGGCGTCACGAGGCTCTACGCACCGTCCTGCTGGTCAACGACGACACGGCCGAACAGGCCGTGCTCGAAGACTGGCAAATCGACATTCCGATCGTCGACGTCACAGGGCCTGACGGCGAGGTTGACCTGCTCCTGCGCGAGTACTCCCGGCGTCCTTTCGACCTGAGTCGCGATCTGATGCTCCGCCCGACCCTCTTTCGCCTCGCCCCGAACGACCACGTCTTGCTCTTTCAGACGCATCACATCGCGTTCGATGCCTGGTCGGTCGAGATCTTCCTCCGCGAGCTTTCGCATACGTATGAAGCGGCCCTCGAGTCCCGGGAGCATGACCTGCCGCCGCTCCCGCTCCAGTACCGCGATTTCTCCCGCTGGCAGCGCGAGCTGCTGAAGGGCGACAGGCTCGAGCAGGAGAACAGCTTCTGGCTTCGCTATCTCGCGGGCGCGCCGACATTTCTCCCACTTCCCACCGACCGTCCGCGACCGGATGAGGAGATCTCTGAGGCCGGGCGATACGCGATCGAGCTGCCGCTATCCGTCGCCGACGACGTGCGGTCGGTGTGCGCGGCCGAGGGTGTCACGCCCTACATGCTCCTGCTGGCTGTCTTCGCGACGCTGCTGTACCGCGAGACGGGCCAAGACGATCTGCTCGTCGGCGGGCCGTCGGCGAACCGCGGTCGCGCGGAGTTTGACGGGATGATCGGGTTCCTCGCGAACACGGTCGTCACACGGATCCAGCTTGCTGGCAACCCGTCATTCAGCGAGTTGCTCGCCCGCGTACGCGGGGCGGTGCTCGAGTCGCTCGAGCACGAGGGATTCCCGCTAGAGCGCGTTGTCGACCTCGTAAGGCCGCCGCGCAGGACGGGAGTCAACCCGCTTTTCCAGGTCAACTTCCGCACACGTGTCGGGCCTTTGCCGACGCTCGAGCTAGCCGGTGCGACGACCGCGCCGATTCCGATGGAGGTGGGGATCGCCCGCTTCGACTTGGCTTTCGAGGCCCACGTTCGCGACAACGGAATCAGTGGCGAGTTCCTCTACTCGATCGCGCTGTTCGATCGCATACGGGTGGAGCGCCTAGCCGTCGCCTTCAAAAGGTTGCTCGAGGACGCCCTCGCCGACCCGTCGTGTCGGCTCCTCAGCTTCGAGCTTCCTGCAGCCGTGGCGGCGGCGAACGGAGCTCAGATTCGCGGCATCCGGGGCGCCCGGAACCCGCAGCCAGACGTTGTTGAGTGAGGCCGTCGACTAGCGGATCGAGAAGCCGGCGTCGACCGGGATCACGGCACCGGTGACGCGTGCGGCGGCGTCGGAGGCAAGCC
>JANMWV010000178.1:0-2497 GCA_031394165.1 Actinomycetes bacterium | reverse complement strand
CTACCGGCCGGATCCTCGCGACACGTTCGTGGCCATCCGGGGACTCGACAACGAACGGGCCGCCGAGCGGATCGCCGCCGCCGAGCTCGATCTCCTCGTCGACCTCAACGGCTACAGCGCGCTCGACCGCCTACCCGTCGTCGCCTACCGCCCTGCCCGCGCCGTCGCGGCGTGGTTCAACCACTTCGCCACGTCGGGGATGACGACCTACGACTGCCTCATCGGGGACTCGGTCGTCGTCCATGCGGACGAGGAGATCCACTACACCGAGAAGATCGTGCGCGTCTCGGGCACGTACCTGACCTTCGACGTCGCCTACGCCGTGCCGCCGGTCGAGCAAGCCCCCGCGCGGCGCAACGGCCACGTCACGTTCGGCTGCTTCGCGTCGCAGTACAAGCTCACTCCGCAGGTGGTGAGAGCGTGGGCCGCGATCCTCGACGGGGCCCCAGAAGCCGAGCTCCTCGTCAAGAACCAAACCATGCAGGCGGAGTGCAACCGCGTCTCGTTGTTGCAGCGCTTCACCGAGCACGGCGTCGACCCTGCCCGCATCACGCTCGAGCCCGGCGCGCCGCACTACGACTACCTCGCCTCCTACTCCAGGGTCGACGTCGCCCTCGATCCGTTTCCCTACAACGGCGGCACCACGACCTCGGAAGCCCTCTGGCAGGGGGTTCCCGTGCTCTGCTTCAACGGCGATCGCTGGGCCGCGCGCCAGGGCGCGTCGCTTCTACGCGCCGCCGGACTCGGCGAGTTCGTCGCGCATGACGAAGCGGACTACATCGCCCGTGGCATCCAACTCGGCCGGGGATTCGCCGATGAGCGGATGACGATGCGCACCCGGCTGGTCACCTCGAGCATGATGGACACGACGGCGTTCGCGCGCGAGCTGGAGAGCATCTACCGCCGCCTCGCCGGGCTGGAGTCTTGAAGCCTGGCGCCTACGAGCCTTGATCGCCCACGGGTGAGCGGCTTATTGTCTAGCGATGTCGAACTTCCCGGCGCTCGAGGTCGTGATCGGCCTCAGCTTCGTCTTCTTCATCTTCAGCCTGATCTGCTCGGCCGTCACGGAGTGGATCGCGACGAAGCTGCAGTGGCGCGCTCGCATGCTCGAGGCGGCGATCGAGAACCTGTTCAGCGGCGACGAGTCGCCGACGGAGGCGGGGAAGGCGCTCGCGAAGGAGTTCTGGAACCACCCACTGATCCAGTCGCTGCAGCGGCCGAAGGGCGTGAACCTCGTTCGGAGCTCGTCCAAGGGCACGCAGACAGCGGCGCCAGCGACCGCGCAGCCGACGGTGCTGCGGCCGTCGTACATCCCGTCACGCACGTTCGTGCTCGCCGTGCTCGACATCGGGGCGCACGCGCACGTCGAGAAGGTCAAGAACGAGACCAAGCAGGCGCCCGACCTGTCGCAGGTGTCGCTGCTGGACTCGATCAACGGGATCGGCAACGATCAGATCCGCAAAGCGCTGCTGACGCTCTACCGCGACGCCGACGGCAAGGTGCAGCACTTCCGCAAGGCGGGCGAGCAGTGGTTCGACGACTCGATGGAGCGCGTGTCCGGCTGGTACAAGCGCTACGCCCAGCGCGTGCTCTGGATCACGGCGCTCGCCGTCGTGATCACGCTCAACGTCGACACGCTGCAGATCGGGCAGACGCTGTGGCGCGACGACGCGGCGCGGGCGGTGCTCGTCTCGCAGGCGGAGAAGGCGACGCAGCAGGGACGGGCAGGGACGGACGCCGACAAGGCCGTGAAGGCGCTCCCCGTGCCGATCGGCTGGAAGCTGTTCGACACCGGTACGGGGCCGCAGCAGATTCCGAACACGGTCGACAGCATCCTCGCGAAGATCCTCGGCCTGCTCCTGTCGGCGGCCGCGCTCGCGCAGGGCGCGCCGTTCTGGTTCGACCTGCTGAGCAAGTTCGTCCGCGTGCGCGGCACGGGCGCGCCGCCGCCGGCGAGCGACGCGGTCCGCCACGGCGAGGGCGAGGAGACCCGGGCCGGCGACCTCGCGCCGGCACCCGGGTCGGCGTAAAGGCCCGAACCACGACGGCGCAGAGGGTTCGTTAGCCCCCGGCGAAATCGGCGGTGACGACGAGGGCGCCGTCATTGCCGAGGAAGCTGCCCCGTGAGGTGCCGATGCCGACGCGCGTGAAGCTCGGGCGCAACAGGTTCAGGCGATGTTCGGGGCTCTGCAGCCACTCCGAGATCATGGTCTGCGCGTTGGCGTAGGAACCGGAGCCCCAGGCGAGGTTTTCACCCAGGAACGGGCCTCGAGCGTGAGAGGCGAGCATCCGGTCGCGGAAGTCGCCGTGCGAGAACGTCCCGCGTTCGAGCATCTCCGAAGAGTGCGCCCGGGCCGCACGAGTGAGCGTCGCGTCGACGTGGAGCGCGTGCAGGCCGTGCGCGAGCCGCGTCGCGTTGATGGCTCGGAGCAGGCTGGATTCGCTCGGGGAGAGGGTTGCCGCAAACCCGGCGGGGGTGAGCAGGAGTAGGCAGAAG
>JANMWV010000168.1:0-2229 GCA_031394165.1 Actinomycetes bacterium | reverse complement strand
GTGAGCTCGGCGCGGAGTTTGGCGGCGGTGTTGATGGTGTGGGGTGTGATGGCGGGGAGCTCGACGGTGGTGAGGTAGTCGTCGAGCCATTCGGGGTCTTGGTGTGCGAGTAGGACGCGGCCGAGCGAGGTGGCGAAGGCGACGTCGCGGGTGCCGATGTTGATCGTGATCGAGAGGATGCGCTTGGCGGGGGCGTGTGCGACGTAGACGATGTCGGTGCCGTCGAGGACGGCGAGCGAGGAGGACTCGCGCAGCTCGGTGGTGGCGTCGCGCAGGTGCGGCAGCGCGATCTCCGGCAACGTCAGACTCGACAGATAGGGGCGGCCGAGCTCGAGCACCTGGGGGCTGAGCCGGAATTGGCGGCCGTCGACGCGGATGTAGCCGAGGTCGACGAGGGTGAGCAGGAAGCGGCGCGCGGCGGCGCGGGCGAGGCCGGTGGAGCGCGCGACGTCGCTGAGTGTGAGCGTCGGGTTGTCCGCATCGAACGCGCGGATCACCGCGAGACCGCGCTGCAACGACTGCACGAAATCCGTCTCGCGATCTGCTCCCCCGGCGGCCGGCTCCGCCGCCATGCGCCTGGTCATTGCGCGCCTCCGGGCCGCGTGCCCTCGAGCGCGCGCAGCGCGCGGAGCTCCTGATCCGTCGGCGGCGGTGTCGTCTCGAGCGCGGGCGCGGAGCGCAGGTCCCACCCCGTCGCCGCCTGCGCCTCGGCGAGCGTCACCCCTGGATGGAGCTGTGTCAGCACGAGCTCCCGCGTCACCGGATCCGGCTCGAGCACGCCCAGGTCCGTGATCACGGCTCTCGGGCCTCCGCCTCTCAGGCCCAGGCGCCGGCGCTCGTCACCGCCTCGGCCGTTGCCGAGTGACGTGACGAAGTCGACGCGCTCGACGAACCGTTCCCGCGACTGCCGGACGACGATGAGCACCTCGGCGCACGACGCCGCGATCTCCGGCGCGCCGCCCGCCCCCGGCAGCCGGACGGCCGGGGAGGTGTACGACGGGCCGATCACCGTCGTGTTGATGTTCGCGAACCGGTCGACCTGGGCGGCGCCGAGGAACCCGACGTCGATGCGCCCCGGCTGCAGCCAGTAGTTGAACATCTCGACCAGGCCGACGACCGTGTCGGCCGTCTCGGCCAGGACTCCGTCGCCGATCGAGAGCGGCAGATACTCGGGCTTCGCGCCGATCGTGCCGGATTCGTAGACGAGCACGAGCCCGGGCGCGTGCACGCGGCGCGCGAGGTTCGCGGCCGTGCTCGGCAGCCCGATGCCGACCAGGCACGTGGCGCGGTCCGGCAACGCGCGCGCCGCCGCGATCGTCATCATCTCCACCGCCGTCCAGGTCGCCGTGCCGGCGCTGTGCGGCTCAGCCCGAGAGGACATTGTCCTCCATCCACCGCTGGAAGGTGACGCGGTCGCGGCTGATCGCATCCCAGGCGACGTAGAAGTCGTTGTCGCGCTGCGTGTAGCCGTGCGTATACGACGGGCCCGCCCCGCCCGGCGCCACCGCGACGTAGTCGATCGTCCAGTGTGGCAGCACGATCGCGCCAGGCCGCGGCTCGAGCTCGTCGACGACCTCCTCGACGGTCACGAGCACCCGTCGTGCGCACAGCACCGCCTCTTTCTGGACGCCGAGGATGCCCCAGAGCTGTACGTTGCCGGCGGTGTCGGCCCGCTGGGCGTGGATGACGGCGACGTCGAGCTCGAGCGCGCTCACCGCGCTCAGCAGCTCGCCGGTGAAGGGGCAGGTGATCTCCCGGATCGACGGCGTGTGCTCGACGAGGTCGCTGCCCACGTACCCGCGCAGCACCGCGAAGGGGAGGCCCGAGGCGCCGGCCGCGTAGCGGTTCGCCATGCCGGCGTGGCTGTGCTCCTCGAGCTCGAGCGGGCCGGGCCAGTCGTGCTCGACCGCGTCGCGGAAGCGATGCAGGCTGCCAACGCCGGGATTGCCGCCCCAGGAGAACACGAGCCGGCGGGCGCAGCCCATCCCGATCATCTGGTCGTAGACGATGTCCGGGGTCATGCGCACGAGGGTGAGGTCGCGCAGGCCGGCCCGGATGATCTCGTGGCCCGCCGCGTACGGGATCAGGTGCGTGAACCCCTCGAGCGCGATCGTGTCGCCGTCCTCGACGATGCTCGCGATCGCTTCATGGAGTGGAACGATCCGGACCGGGCTGCGCGTCATCGAGTCATTGGGGGATGTTCGGAAAGCGCACCAACGTGCTCAAGAC
>JANMWV010000167.1:0-5627 GCA_031394165.1 Actinomycetes bacterium | reverse complement strand
CGGCGCGGTCGGCGCGACCCGCGCTGTCGTCGACGCCGGCTGGTACCCGTACGCGACGCAGATCGGCCAGACCGGCAAGACCGTCTCGCCGAAGCTCTACGTCGCGCTCGGCATCTCCGGCGCGATCCAGCACAAGGTCGGCATGCAGAGCGCGAACGTGATCGTCGCGATCAACAAGGACGCGAACGCGCCGATCTTTGAGTTCAGCGACCTCGGCGTCGTCGGCGACCTGCACGAGATCGTCCCGAAGCTCACCGAGCTCCTCAACCAGCGCAAAGGCTAGTGCCCACGGTTCGCGCGTCCGACTACCCGCCGCCGTTCAGTGCGAGCGAGTTCGTCGGCGAGCCGACCGATCCCGCCGACGAGCGGATCGAGGTCGGGATCCTGATCGTCGGCGCCGGCCCCGCCGGGCTCGCGTGCGCGATCCGGCTCGGCCAGCTCCTCGAGGAGCACCCGGACGTCGCCGACAAGCTCGGCGAGGTGCCGGTCGCGCTGGTCGACAAGGGCAAGCAGCCGGGCTCGCATCTCCTCTCCGGCGCAGTCGTCAATCCGCGCTCGTTGCGCCGGCTCTTCCGCGACCGGTACCGCATCGAAGACCTGCCGGGCTACGGCGAGGTGCACGGCGAGGCGGTGTACGTCCTCACGCGCCGCAGGTCGATGCGCATTCCGCCGCCGCCGACGATGCGCAACCACGGCAATGTCGTCTTCTCGCTCGCCCAACTCGGCCGGTGGCTCGGCGAGCGCGCGGAGGAGGGCGGCGCGATGATCCTCCCGGAGACGGCAGCCGAGAAGCTGCTCGTCTCGCATGGCCGCGTCGTCGGTATCCGCACCGGCGACAAGGGCCGCAACCGCGAGGGCGAGCCGATGGGCAATTACGAGCCGGGCGCCGACCTCGTCGCGAAGGTGACGGTGCTCGCCGAGGGAACGCAGGGGCACCTCACCGGCGTCGCGCTCGACCACTTCGGCCTGCAGGGCAACGAGCCGCAGGTCTGGGAGCTCGGCGTGAAGGAGATCTGGAAGGTCGCGAAGCCGCTGCGCCACGTGATCCACACGATGGGTTGGCCGCTGCGCACCGGTGCGAAGTACCGCGAGTTTGGCGGCTCGTTCCTCTACCCGATGGGCGACGAGATGCTCACGATCGGGATGGTCGTCGGCCTCGACTACCGCGACGTCGAGCTCTCGCCGCACGACCTCCTGCAGGAGTTGAAGACGCATCCACGGATCCGCGGGCTGCTCGAAGGCGGCGAGCGTGTGGGTTGGGGCGCGAAGACGATTCCGAGCGGCGGCTTCCACTCGTTGCCGCAGCGCCTGCACGCGCCCGGCCTGCTGATGTGCGGAGACGGCGTCGGCATGGTCAACATCGCGCGACTCAAGGGCGTCCACTACGCGATCGAGTCGGGACGGCTTGCTGCGGAGTCGGCGTTCGCGGCGCTGCGTCCGGGAGCGACGCCTGCGACGTCGTTGGACTCGTACGACGACGCGGTGCGCGAGAGCTTCATCTGGAGCGACCTCGAGGAAGTGCGCGACATGCGCCAGGTGTTCGGGCACGGCTTCTTCATCGGCGGCGCGTTCGCCAGCGCGATGACCATGTCGAAGGGCAAGCTCAGCCTCGGCAAGATGCACGCGGAGCCCGATGCGGAAGCGCCGTTGCTGCGGACGAACCGCGCCGACCGTTATCCGATTCCGGACGGCAAGCTCACCTTCGACAAGCTCTCGTCGGTCTTTGCTTCGGGCAACAAGACGCGCGACGACCAGCCGAACCACATCCGCGTCGAGCGGCGCGTGCCGCGCGACATCGCGGACCTGTGGGTGCGCATGTGTCCCGCGCACGTGTACGAGATCGGCACCGAAGGCGGCGACGGCACCGTCACGGTGCAGCTTGCACCGTCGAACTGCGTGCAGTGCGGCGCGATCACCGCCAAGGGTGGGCGCCTGACGCCGCCGGAGGGCGGCTCCGGGCCCGAGTACACGCTCACGTAGTAGCGCCGCACGACTTACGCACGTCTTACGCGCATCGAACCGTGGGCTGACCGCACGGGGGGATGTTCTAGACCGACAGAGCGTTTCCCGACTGGAGGTCCCCGATGCGCACCAAGATCTTTCTCGCCACTGCGGTCGTCGCATTGCTCGCGACGAGCGCCGCGTTCGCCGGCAACGGTCCCGCGAACGCCCGCTACTCGTTTCTCGGCAAGCTGACCGCGACGCCTGCGAACGGCGGCGTCTCGATCACCGTCGAGGGTGGCAACAGGGCCGCGCTGCGCGCCATGCTCGGTCAGCCCGTTACGCAGACGTTCGCGTACGGCGACAAGACCGAGTTCCTGAAGTGGGCCGGCGGCATCCCGATGGTCGTCCAGGCCGGCGATCTCGCCGCCGGTGAGTACGTGTGGGTGCACGTTCGCGCCCCGCGCAACGCGACACTCGCCGAGATCGAGCAGCAGCAGGCCGGTCTCGTCGGCGACCACGGCACGACGCTCGAGAAGCCTGACAAGCCGCTGTATCTGTTCCGCGGCACGCTGACGTCTGTCGGCTCGGCCGGCGTAACGGTGCACGTCACCGGCGGCGACGCCCGCGCGATGAAGCTGCTGATCGGCGCGTCTGCCGACCAGACGTTCAGCTTCGGCAGCGAGACCATCTTCCTGCTCTGGCAGGGCAAGGTCCCGACCGTGATCGACGCGTCGAAGCTCGTCACCGGCGACAAGATCGTGATCCGGGTCCGGGCCGACAAGGGCTCGAGCCTGGCCCAGGTCGAGGCCACTGCGGCGAACCACATCGGCGACCGCGAGCCGGCCGCGAAGTCCTAGATGCAGCACCGTCCGAACCGCGGCAAGGCCGTCCTCCGGGGCGGCTTTGGCGTGTTTTACCAAGGCCTTACGCGTACTTTCCGCCCAGGAGGCGATCATAGGACCATGAAACGCAAACGATTCATGCTCTTGGCCGTCGCGCTCATCGCGCTCAACAGCTTCTTCTGGGTCGCGCAGGGGAGCTTCGCGTGGCCGAATGCACTGATCGACCAGTTCTTCGGCTCGCGGCTGATCCGCGCGGAAGTGCTCGTGCAGACGCCCACCGGCCCGGCGGACTACCGTATCGACCGCGGCGTCATCCGCGTGGTCACGCCAGGATCGATCACTCTGAGGGAGAAGAACGGCGACATGGTTCCGATTCAGATCGCACCGGACGCCACGGTGACCGGGCCCTCCGGCCGTAGGGGCACTCCGGCCGTCCTTCGGGTTGGACTGCGCGTGACCGTCTTCCGCCTCGCCAACGCGGCCGCCGACACGATCCAGGCCGAGGGCTTCGGCCCATAACCGTCTGATGTCGACTGCGGCCACCGGCAGCGTCCTGCTCCTCGTCGAGGACGACGATTCGATCGGCCGGCTCGTGAAGTCGTACCTCGAGCAGCAGGACGGGTGGCAGGTCGTCTGGCTGCGCTCCGGCGAAGAGGCCGTCGCCGAGTTGCGCAGGCATCCGGTTCGCCTCGTCGTTCTCGACATCGGGCTGCCGGGCATCGACGGCTTCGAGGTGTGCCGCCAGATGCGCGCGCATTCGAAGGTTCCGATCGTGATGCTCACGGCGCGCGACGAGGAGCCCGACCGCGTCGCCGGGCTCGAGCTCGGCGCGGACGACTACGTGTCGAAGCCGTTCTCGCCGCGCGAGCTCGCCGCACGCATCAAGGCGATTCTGCGGCGCGTCGAGCATCGCAACGACGACGAGGTGCTCGCGGCGCACGACATCGTGCTGCGGCGCGACTCTCGCGACGTCACCGTTTCCGGCTCGCTGATCGAGCTGACGGGCAAGGAGTTCGACTTGCTCGCGTGCTTCCTCGAGCATCCAGGCATCGTGCTCTCGCGCGAGAAGCTGCTCGACCTCGTGTGGGGCATGACGTATCCCGGTGGGACGCGCACGGTCGACGTGCACGTCGCGCAGTTACGTCGCAAGCTCGGTGACCCGGACACGATTCGCACCGTGCGCGGATCCGGGTACAAGCTCCTCGCCGCGTGAACAGCCTCCGAACGCGGCTGTTCAGGGCGATCGCGCTGATCGTCCTGCTCTGCGTCGGGCTGACGGTCACGCTCGGGCTCGTGCTCACGAGACGTGCGGTGGACGCGGCAACGCTCAAAGACGTCGCGCACCAGGCCGACCTGATCGCCGGCAGCGAGCGCATCGCGCTCTCGCCACTCACGCATTTGCCCGAGCTCCAGCCGTACTTCGACCGGCAGCACGAGAGCACGCTCACGAACGACGGCGCACTGCCCGCGAGCGCCCGGCGTGCTCTTGCCCACGGCAAGCCTGTCGACGGCTCCGTCCGGCTGAACGGCCAGGACTTCTTCTTTGCCGCGCGCCGCGTGAACGGCAAGCCGTTCGTGCTCCTGCGCCCGAAGAGCGTGACGAACGGACGCTGGACGCCGTTCGTCTACAGCCTCGTGTTCTCCGCGCTCGTCAGCGGCGTGCTCGCGGCGCTCGCCGCGTTCCTGCTCGCGCGCCGCATCGCGCGACCCGTGCACCGCGTCGCAGAGGCAAGTCGCAGTCTCGCGCGCGGGACGCGCCCCGACCCAGTGCCGGTCGAGGGCGCCGCCGAGCTCGCGACCCTCGCGGTCGCGTTCAACGACCTGGCGTCGCAGCTCACGCGAGCGCGAGAGGCGGAGCAGTCGTTCCTGCTCTCGGTCAGCCACGAGCTGAAGACGCCGCTCACCGCGATCCGCGGCTACGCGGAGGCGCTCCAGGACGGTGCACTCGACCCCGAGGACGTCGCGGCGACGGTGGTCGTCGAGGCGGCTCGCCTCGAGCGGCTCGTCGGCGACCTGCTCGACCTCGCGCGGATGAACCGGACGGACTTCAGCGTGCACCCGAGCGAGATCGATCTCGGCGAGGTCGCGGAGGACGCCGTGCGTCGCTACGAGCAGCAGGCCGACGTCTTCGGCGTGCGGCTCGTCGCGCGCGCCGACGGACCGGCGCCGGCGATCGCGGATGCCGACCGCGTCCTGCAGGTGATCTCGAACCTCGTCGAGAACGCGCTGCGGCTGACGCCGCGCGGCGGCGAGGTGCGCGTGCTCGCCGCGCCGGGCGTGCTGCGCGTCGAGGACACGGGGCCCGGGCTCGAGACGAGCGACCGGGAGCGCGCGTTCGAGCGCTTCTACCTGCACGAGCGTTACGGGCGCGAGCGGCCCGTCGGCACCGGGCTCGGGCTCGCGATCGTCAAGGAGCTCACCGAGGCGATGGGCGGCACCGTCGAGGTGTCGAGCGAGCCGGGCACGCGCACGGCGTTCACGGTGCGGCTGGCAGTGCCCGCGCGCGAGCCCGCGCCCGCGACGTAGTCTCCGCCGATGGTCACGATCGACGACGTCGAGGGCGCGGCGCGCACGATCGCCGGCCGCGTGCACCGAACACCGCTGCTGCGGTCAGAGACGCTGTCCGAGCAGCTCGGCGTCGACGTCCGCTTCAAGGCGGAGCTCTTCCAGCGCACGGGCTCCTTCAAGGTGCGCGGCGCGCTCAACAAGCTCTCGCAGCTGAGCGACGAGGAGAAGCGGTGCGGCGTGATCTCGATCTCGGCGGGCAACCACGCGCAGGCGGTCGCGTGGGCCGCGCGCGAGGAGGGCATCGACGCACTGATCGTCATGTGGCAGGGCGCC
>JANMWV010000147.1:0-1791 GCA_031394165.1 Actinomycetes bacterium | reverse complement strand
TCGCGCCGTGGGTGCTGCACACCGGGCTCGGCCCCGATCAAGCGAGCTCCGGCTTCATGACGCAAGTGATCGCCTGCGCGCTCCAACTCGGTGGGATGCCGGTGCCGCGTGGCGGCGGGATCAAGCTCGTCGAGGCGCTCATCGGAATCGTCCGCGACGCGGGCGGCGAGGTGCGCACGGGCGCCGACGTCGAGCGCGTCCTCGTCTCGGGCAGCCGTGCGACCGCGGTTCGGTTGGCCGGCGGCGAGACGATCGGCGCCTCGCGCGCGGTCATCGCCAGCGTCACGCCGACCCAGCTCTACGGCCGCCTGCTCGCTCCAGGTCACGTCCCGACGGCGGTCACCGAGGCCGCGGGCCGCTACCGCTACGGGCGCGGCGAGCTGCAGATCCACATCGCGCTGGACGAGCTGCCGCACTGGAGAGGCCCGCGCGCCGCCGAACTCGCGCGTTGCCCGCTTGTTCACGTGACGACCGGGCTCGACGGCGTCTCGCGCGGCGTGAACGAGGCCGAGCGCGGCCTCCTCCCCGCGCGCTCGACGATCGCCGTCGGCCAACCTTGCGCGATCGACCCGTCACGCGCGCCCGACGGGAAGTCGATCCTCTGGCTCCAGCTACAGGAGACGCCGCGCGCACCCGTCAAGGGCGACGCAGCCGGCGAGATCGACGTCGGCGACGGCTCGTGGACGGACGAGCTGCGCGAGCGCTACGCCGACCGCATCGTCGGCTTCCTCGGCGAGTCGATCGAGAATCTCGCATCAGCGACGCTCGCCCGCACCGTCCTCTCCCCCGTCGACCTCGAGCGGCTGAACATGAACCTCGTCGGCGGCGACATCTACGGCGGCTCGTGCGCGCTCGACCAGAACTTCCTCTGGCGTCCGCTCGCCGCCGCGCCGGGCCATCGCACCGAGGTCGACGGCCTCTTCCACATCGGCGCCAGCACCCATCCCGGGCCGGGTCTCGGTGGCGGCTCCGGCTACCTCGTCGCGAAGGAGCTCACCAAGCCGCCTGTCCACCGTCGGCTTCTTGCGAAGATCCCCGGCCTATGAAGCTCGCCATGTCCGAGATCTCGACGGTCAACGCGACATTCGCCGAAGACGTTGCCGCGTACGCCGAAGCCGGCTTCGACGCGATCGGCATCTGGGAGTTCAAGCTGCCGGACGACGACGAGGCGAACATCGCCCTGCTCCGCAGCCACGGCCTGACCGTCGCCAATTGCGTCCCTGCGGTGCCAACAGTCCTGCAGCTGGGGATTCCCGGGATGGAAGGGCCGGCTGACCCCGAGATGCGGATCGAGGGACTGTGCGCGTCGATGCGGCGGTTCGCAGCCTACGACCCGGAGTCAGTGGTCTGCCTCACGGGGCCGATCGGCGAACGGGCGCTGGGCGAAGCGCGCGCGGTCGTCATCGACGGGCTGCAGCGCACTGCCGCGGCTGCGCGGGAAGCTGGCGTCGCGTTGGCCCTGGAATCAGCGCACCACACGCAGCGCGAGACGGCCTCGTTCGTCAACTCGATCGAGGATGCCGTCTCGCTGTTGCATGAGGCCGGCCTCGACGAAGTCGCTCTCCTGCTCGACGTCTACCACGTCTGGGACGACCCGGCTGTTTGGGACCTGATCGCCCGCGCCTCGTACCGGATCGCCGGCGTGCACGTTTCGGACTGGCCCGCCGAAGCCGGCCACACGGACCGAGTGCTCCCGGGCGAGGGGATCGGCCGAACGCGCGAGATCGTCGAGGCGCTGGCGCTGTCGGGGTGGGACGGGTCGCTCGACGTCGAGATCTTCTCGGAGCCCGA
>JANMWV010000453.1:0-7954 GCA_031394165.1 Actinomycetes bacterium | reverse complement strand
GGGAATACCGCCGCCGACCACGTGAGGCGGCGTCAGCCGGACTGCACGATCGACATCATCGGCGAGGAGTTGCACCCGGTCTACAACCGGATGGGCATCTCGCGGCTCGTCTACGGACGCTCGGCGATGGCGGGGCTGCAGCTGCTCGGCGACGAGTGGTACGAGCGCAACGCAGTGACGCCCTGGCTGAACACGCTCGTCAGCGAGGTCGACCGTGATGCCCGCGAGGTGTTGCTCGGCACGGGCGAGCGGCTGCCCTATGACCGGCTGATCCTCGCGATGGGCGCGTCGGCGTTCGTGCCGCCGCTCGAAGGCCTCGACCGCGACGGCGTCTTCGTCATGCGCAACGCGGACGACGCGATCGGCATCCGTGCGCACGCGCAGCGCAACCGCGCGCGGCGTGCGATCGTCGTCGGCGGCGGCCTGCTCGGGCTCGAAGCGGCGTATGCCCTGCATCGATTCGGTCTGCGCACCGCCGTCGTGCAACAGTCGGAGCGGCTGCTCGAGCGGCAACTCGACGAGCGAGGCTCGGCTCTGCTCGAGCGGTACTTCCTGGGGCTCGGGATCAACGTGCTGCTCGGCGCAGCACCGACTGCGGTTCGCGAAGACGACGCCGCACTCGTGCTTGCGCTCGCCGGCGGCGAGTCGGCGTCGGCGGACATCGTCGTCGTGTGTACGGGTATCCGCCCGCAGGTCGACCTCGCCGCGGCGGCCGGGCTCGAGGTCGCACGGGGCGTCGTCGTCGACGAGTACTTGTGCACGAGCGATCCGGCGATCTACGCGGCAGGCGACATCGCGGAATACGGCGGTGCGATCTACGGCCTGTGGCCCGTGGCGGTCGCGCAGGCGGAAGTCGCGGCCGCGAACGCCGTCGGCGACGTGCGCCGCTACGAGCCGCAGCCGCCGGTGACGATCCTCAAAGGTGTCGGCCTCGCCGTGCAGGCGATCGGTGACGTCGAAGGCCGAGACGGCGACGAGATCGCCGTGCGTGAGCCGAGCGAGGACGAGGTCCGCTACTCGAAGGTCGTGAGCCGCGACGGCGTCACGGTCGGCGCGGTCCTGATCGGCGACTGGCCCGACGCCGCCGAGATCATCGACGCCGTCGCGTCCGGCGTGCAGCTGGAGGTCGCCTGACGCAGGCGAGGTCCCGGACTCTGCCGCTGCGTACTTCTCCGTAGGCCGAATCGGGCTCCTTGCGGATGTCGGCGGGCGTCGATGGGGTCAGGGTCTGGGGAATCCGGGCAACCCTGCGCATTTTGAGGAGGTCGGCTTCCGCTATGCCTGACACGCTCACAGTCACCGACAATCGTTCACACCGCACGGTCGAGGTACCCATCGAGGACGGTGCGGTCCGAGCGACCGCCCTCCGCGAGTTCGGCCTCATGAGCTACGACCCCGCGTTTCTCAACACCGCGTCCGTTCGCAGCGCCGTCACCTTCATCGACGGCGACGTAGGAATCCTTCGCTATCGCGGCTATCCGATCGAGCAGCTCGCGGTCGAGAGCACCTACCTCGAGACGGCGTACCTCCTGCTGTTCGGCGAGCTGCCGACGAAGGACGCCCTCACCTCGTTCGAGCACGACGTCACGTACCACACTTTCGTGCACGAGAACCTGAAGGGCCTGATGGAGGGGTTCCGCTATGACGCGCACCCGATGGGAATGTTCGTCAGCGTCGTCGCGGCGCTCGGCACGCTCTATCCGGAAGCGGCGAACGTCGACGACAAGGACGTGCGACTCGCGCAGGTCGTCCGCCTCATCGCGAAGGTCCCGACGATCGCCGCGTGGTCGTACCGACACAACAGAGGCTTGCCGTACGTCTACCCGGACAACGACCTCGGCTTCGCCGAGAACTTCCTCTCGATGATGTTCAAGATGGGCGAGCCGTTGTACCGCGCCGATCCGGCGCTGCTGCGGGCGCTCGAGGTGCTGTTCATCCTGCACGCCGATCACGAGCAGAACTGCTCGGCGAACGCGATGCGCGCGATCGGCTCGAGCAAGGTCGATCCCTACAGCGCGATGGCGGGTGCCGCAGCCGCGTTGTACGGCCCGCTCCACGGCGGGGCCAACGAAGCCGTACTGCGCATGCTCGCCGAGATCGGTCGCGTGGAGAACGTTCCCGGCTTCGTCGCCCGCGTGAAGGCCGGCGACGGCCGGCTGATGGGCTTCGGTCACCGGGTCTACAAGAACTACGACCCTCGGGCGAAGATCATCAAGGAGACGGCCGACGCGGTGTTCGAAGTGACCGGGCGGAACCCGCTGCTCGACATCGCGCTCGAGCTCGAGCGAATCGCGCTCGAGGACGAGTACTTCGTCTCGCGCAAGCTGTATCCCAACGTCGACTTCTACTCGGGCCTCATCTACCAGGCGCTCGGACTGCCGCCGGCGATGTTCCCGGTGCTGTTCGCGATCCCGCGGACGGCCGGGTGGCTCGCGCAGTGGCTCGAGGGAGTCGTCGATCCGGAGCAGAAGATCGCGCGACCGCGCCAGATCTACACGGGCGCGGGGGAGCGGGACTACGTGCCGATCGAGCGGCGGACGTCCAGCGCGCCGGAACTGGTCGGCGCCATGTAGCGCGCGCCGAGTGTTCGCCCCCGTTTCAGAGCGTTGCGCGGACAGCGCGGATCAGACCGAGGCTCGGCAGGGACGGAAGGAGAGCGACATACCTGGGCCGCCACTCGGACGGGGCGAACTTCGCCGCGTACTGGGAGCGGGCGCGGAAGTGGTAGCGCGTGTCGAAGTGGTCGAGCGCCGGGCGGGCGGCGCGCATCAGTCGGCGTGCGCGCCGGTCGAGCTGGTCGGTGCTTCCGCGGAGCGGCGCGATGTCGAGTGCGGCCCAGTCGGCGCCGCTCCCTCCGAGCTGCGCGAGTGCCTCGACGACCGCGAGCTCGGTGGCGCCGACCGGCGCTGCCGGCCGCCGCACGAGATCCTCGAGGAACCAGCCGCGACCACCGTCGACCCGCGCACAGGATAGAAACGCCTCGATACTCGTTCCGCGCCGGGTGACGAAGATGCGCTTGTGCTCGCGCTCCGCGAGCGGATCCGTGCGCAGGAACGAGCGCGACACGGGCCGCGCCAGGCCGGACTCCCACGCCGCGATCACCTCGACAAGCTGCCCGCGCTCCTGGTCGCCGAGGAGCTCGGAGGCCGCGAGGCTCGCGCGCGCGCCACAGTTGAGGCACCAGCGCAGATGCTTGCCGCGATCGCCTCTCGGCACCGTCCACCGCGCGAGGTCGAAGACGGGCTGCTCGCCGATCTTGAGCACCCCGTAGCCGTTCTCCTTCGCCGCCTCGGCGACGGGTTTGCTCACGATCAGCAGGCAGACCCGCAGCTTCCGCCGCCGCAACTCCTGCGTCAGCTCCGCGAGCAACACGGTGCGATCGGCCGGCGCGCAGAGCGGGTCGCACCAGACGAGCGCATTGCCATGCGACTCGATGTAGGCCGCCCCGCCGTCGACGTCGCGCGCGTGGAAGAACTGCCACGGCGCGTCGTAGCGCAGGCAGACCGACTCGGGCAGCGCTCCATACAGGTCAAGCAGGTCGTGCACGTCCCGTGATTGCAGGAACGACCGCCTCTCTGTCGGTTGTCCGTCTTCGCTA
Source organism: Actinomycetes bacterium (assembly GCA_031394165.1). Classification (GTDB taxonomy): domain Bacteria; phylum Actinomycetota; class Thermoleophilia; order Gaiellales; family Gaiellaceae; genus Palsa-739. The sequence goes on along the minus strand of JANMWV010000453.1, from coordinate 4,356 downwards.
GCACGAGTTCTGGTTGACATGACCATAACCTGCTGTATGGTAAGAGTCATGAAGACCAAAACAAGGGACTCGGGCGTTCCGGTGGGCTACGACCCGGCGCAGTTCCCGGCGTTTGCGGTGACGGTGGACGTGGTGATCCTGACCATGTCCGAAGGATTGCTGCACGTGTTGCTCGTGTGCCGCGGTGAGGCGCCGTTCGAGGGGATGTGGGCGATCCCGGGCGGCTTCAAGCGTCCGGCCGAGACACTGGACGAGGCGGCGAAGCGGGAACTGGCCGAGGAGACCGGCGTCGATGCCGCGAGCTTGCTGAGCCAGTTCGGCGCCTACGGCGATCCGGGGCGCGACCCTCGAATGAACGTCGTGACGATCGCGTATCTCGCAGTGCTTCGCGACGTGGGAGCGGTGGTGGGAGGCTCGGACGCTGCAGCGGCAGCCCTGATTCCGGTGTCCGACGTGCTCAGCGGCAAGATCGACCTGGCGTTCGATCACGTGCGGATCGTGCGCGATGCGTTGGAGCGTGCCCGCGTCGAGCTCGAGGTCACGGGCGTCGCAACGGCGTTCGTCGGAGCGACGTTCACGCTGGCCGAGCTGCGCGCGGTGTACGAGGCCGTCTGGGGCGTGCAGCTCGACGCCGCGAACTTCCGGCGGAGCGTCGTCGCAGAGGACGGTTGGGTGATCTCGACGGGGCGGCGAGCTCGGCCCGGCTCGGCAGGCGGCAAGCCGGCGGAGCTGTTTCGAGCCGGACGGATGTGGAGGTACGGCGGACCGATCCGGTGTCCGCCGTCCACCGAGAAACGGAAGGGGAATCGATGAGGGCGGTCGTCTACGAGAAGTACGGGTCGCCGGACGTGCTGCGCCTCGAAGACGTCGAGCGGCCCGTCCCAGAGGAAGACGAAGTCCTTGTCAGGATCCACGCCACGACCGTCACCCGGACCGACTGCGGCTGGCGCTGCGCGGAGCCGTTTTTCGTCCGCGCCTTCATCGGGCTCCTCAGACCGAAGCAGAAGATCCTCGGCATGGAGCTGGCCGGAGAGGTCGAGGCAGTCGGCGCAGCCGTCACCGGGTTCGAGGTAGGTGACCACGTCTTCGGCGTGAAGGGCTTCGGCGCACATGCCGAGTACGTCTGCATCCGGGAGAGCGCCGCGCTCGCGCACAAGCCGGCCGGCATGACCTTCGAGGAGGCTGCGGCGGCCTCCGACGGAGCGAGCATCGCACTGGGATGCCTGCCGAAGGCAGACCTTCTGAAGGGGCGGAGCGTCCTCATCTACGGCGCCTCCGGATCCATCGGCACCGCCGCGGTCCAGCTGGCCAGATCCTTCGACGCCCACGTCACCGCGGTGTGCAATACGAAGAACATCGCACTCGTCAGATCGCTCGGAGCAGACGAGGTCATCGACTACGTGCACGAGGACTTCACGAGGAACGGCAAGACGTACGACGTCATCTTCGACGCCGTCGGCAAGCACTCGTTCAGACGGTGCAGACGCTCGCTGAAGGCCGACGGCCTCTACGTCGAAACCGACCTCGGGTTCCTGTGGCACGTTCCGATCCTCGTGTTGTTGACCCGGTGGATCGGAGAGAAAAAGGTGACGCTGGGGATGCCCAAGTACGCCAAGCAGGACGTTCTCCTCGTCAAGGAGCTCATCGAGGCGGGGCGCTACCGGGCGGTCATCGACCGGTCCTACCCGCTCGAGCAGGTGGTCGATGCCACGAGGTACGTCGAGACCGGGCAGAAGACGGGGAACGTCGTCCTCGTCGTCAACGGCGGGCGATCTCGATGAAGGCGGCCGTCCGAGACCGATACGGCTCGCCCGACGTCGTCGAGCTCCGCGAGATCGACAGGCCGGTCGCCGACGACGACGACGTGCTGGTGCGGGTCCGGGCGGCGTCGGTGAATCCGGCCGACTGGTACGGCGTGACGGGCACGCCGTACGTCGGCCGCGCGCAGATGGGGTTACGCAGACCGAAGGAACAACGGCTCGGCGTGGACTTCGCGGGGACAGTGGAAGCCGTCGGCAAGGACGTCACGCAGTTTCGACCGGGTGACGAGGTGTTCGGCGGAAAGACCGGCGCCTTTGCGGAGTACGTGTGTGTTCGCGAGGAGCGGGCGGTGGTGCCGAAACCGGCCGACGTGACGTTCGAGCAGGCGGCGGCAGTGGGCGTGGCGGGACTGACCGCGCTGCAGGGTCTTCGCGACATGGGGCAGATTCAGCCGGGGCAGCAGGTCCTGATCAACGGCGCGTCGGGAGGGGTGGGCACGTTCGCCGTGCAGATCGCGAAGGCGCTCGGAGCGGAAGTGACCGGCGTGTGCAGCACGAGGAATGTCGAGCTCGTGCGCTCGATCGGCGCCGACCACGTCGTCGACTACACGCGTGAGGACTTCACGCGGAGTGACCGGCGCTACGACCTGCTGCTCGACGTCGCGGGGAGCCGGTCGTGGTCGGAGTGCAGGCGCGTCCTCAACCCGCAGGCGACCCTCGTCATGGTCGGAGCACCGAAGGGCACCCGTCTGCTCGGACCCCTGAGTCACATCGCTGCACTGAAGCTGGCGGCAGTGCGCGGCGGCCAGAAGGCGGTCTTCTTCGTCGCGCAGTTCAACAAACCGGACCTGGAGGTGCTACGAGACCTGCTTGAGACCGGAGCCGTCACACCGGTCATCGACAGGCGGTACGCGTTGAGCGAGATCGCCGACGCGTTCCGGTACCTGGGAGAAGGACACGCCCAGGGAAAGATCGTCGTCACCGTGTGAGCGGAACGGAGCGGCGTGGGAGTCGAACCCACCCAGCGCCGGGTTACGACGGCGTACCGGTTTTGAAGATTGGCGTGGTGGTTCGCGCGATGCCGCATCGTTACTGCGGTTGAGCCGGTCGGCCTGAGGGTGCGCGCCACGATTTGCGCCAGTGCGCTCAGGCTGAAGTTTCAGCCGACGCTTTCGATGAGCGCGACGAGCTCGTCGACGCGGTAGCCATGTCGGCGGGCGAGGGCGACGAGCTGCTTGACCTCCGCGACGAGCGCGCCGCGTTCTGGTGTGCCGGTGACGGTGATGCCGCGGCCGCGGCGGAACTCGAGCAGGCCTTCGTCACGTAACTCGCGCAGCGCGCGCAGGACTGTGTTGGTGTTGACGCCGAGTATGGCGGCGAGGTCTTTGGCGGGTGGGAGTCGTTCGCCGGGCTTGGCCTCTCCGTCGCTGATCGCGCGGCGGATCTCGGCCGCCACCTGCGCGTGCAGATCGAGGGAGTCGTCGCGGTCGACCTTAACATTTCTCATGGTGCTAGTGAATATAGCGTCATTCGACGGAGGGTGTCACCTTGAGCGTGACCGTACCGCCCCGCGGTTCCGATATCGAGACCGACCGCGAACTCGAGCAGCGCGTCGCCGAGCTCGAAGCGTTGATCGAGGAAGCGCGCAGACGCGCCCGGCGTCGGCGTCGCATCTATGCAGCCGCCGTGCTCGCCGCGATTGCCGCCGGTGCTGCCGCGGTCTTCGACATCGGCGGCAGCGGCGTCTCGGCGGGAAGCTCGGCGGCCGAAGGTTCGTCAGGGTCGTCGGCGACACAGGGCGACCAGGCGCGGTGGGGGCCGTCGCACGGCCCCGAGGGCGGCAATGTCTTCGCGCTCGCGATCGACCCCTCGAACCGAGAGATCGTCTACGCGGGCGGCTGGGGAAACGTCTTCAAGAGCACGAACGGTGGCGGCAGCTGGACGGACATGACCACGCAGCCGTGGACGCGGGTGACCGCGCTCGCGATCGACCCGTCGCGGCCGGAGATCGTGTACGCCGGCACCGACGGCACCGACCGCGGGATCGCGAAGACAGTGGACGGCGGCCGCCATTGGCACATGGTGAACGGCGGGCTGTTCGACGGAACGGAAAAGTTCCCGCAACGCGGTGAAGGCATCATCTCGTCGCTCGTCGTCGGTGTCCGCGATCCGATGATCGTCTACGCGGTCACGGAGTTTGGTCTGTTCCGGACGGCCAACGGCGGTGCACGCTGGAGCATCATCGGGCCGCCGCAGTTCCGGAAGCGGAGCTGCGACACTTGCAACGGTCGGTCCTACGGGTATTGGGTGGCGGCCGCGATCGACGCTGACCGTGGAACGATCTATGCCAGTTGGACGCACGGAGGGACCACGTCGGGGCTCTACGAGAGCAGCGACGGCGGCAACAGGTGGACGCGCATCGCGGTGCGCGGTCCAGTCACCTCGTTCGCGTCGCTGGCGCTCACCGGCGATTCGCCAGGGACACTCTTCGCGGCGGGCGACTGGCAGCATCGTGGAATCGTCAAGAGCACTGACGGCGGTGGGACCTGGAGTCCCGCGGGGCTCGCAACTCACCACATCGGCGCGCTCAACGTCG
>JANMWV010000128.1:0-1896 GCA_031394165.1 Actinomycetes bacterium | reverse complement strand
CACGCAGACGACGTCGAGGTCCAGCTCGAGCGCACGCTTGTAGCCGGTGACGATCGCGGCACCGACGCCGCGGTTGCGCTCGTGGACGACGAGCTCCACGCGCGAGTCGCCGAACGAGCGCACGCGTTCTGCGGTGGCATCGGCGGAGCCGTCGTCGACGACGACGATGCAGTCGACGAAGCCGGGAATGGTGCCGAGCGTCGTGGCGACGAGCTGCTCCTCGTCGTGCGCCGGCACGACTACGGCGACGCGCTTGCCCTCGAACATCGCTACTGCCCGCGGCGGCGCGACATGCCGGCGGCGACGCCGTCCCACATCAGCGCCGCGATCGCGCCGAGGATGATTCCGATCAGCGCCGCAACAACGACGGTGTTGCGACGGCTGCGCGCCGTTACCCGCTCGTCGGTCGCGCCGGTGAGGATCGAGGGAGCCTCGACCTGGGTCGCTTGGAGCAAGAGCTGACTCGTGCTCAGCCGATCTTGTTGCGAGGTCGCGAGCCTGAGTTGCAGCAGGAGTTGATCGGTCGCGGTCAACCCGCCGCGCTGCAACGCGGCGTTGATCAGAGCGATCTGCTTCTCGTCGATGCCGATCTCTGCGCGGAAGTTCGCGATCTTCTGATTGGCGAAGGCGGACGTGCGGCCGATGACAGCCTGCGCGAGGCCGTTCGCCGCGCACGAAGCGACGCGCCGCCTGCTCGTTTGCACGCTGATCGCCACCTCGGGCGTCTGGCCGTTCTTCGCGATGTTCCCGGCGATCGACACGACCGAGATGCCGCCGTCGAACGCGTCCGGCTTGACCTTGCAGTGTCGCGCGACCTGGACGATCACACTCCGCGCGTGGACGATCGACCGCACCGTGCTCGGGTTCGTCTGCGCGCTCTGGAGCTGGACGCTCCCGCTCGCGGAGTACGGCTGGCCGAGATAGACGTTCACGGTCGCCCTGAACGTCTGGGTGCTGCCGAGCGAGACCATGTAGCCGACCACCGCGCCGACGACGAGGCCGGCCGCAACCAGCCACCAGCGCGCGGCGATCAGCCGGATGTAGCGGCCGAAGTCGACCTCCTGCTCCCCTTCCGGGTCGAAGCTGGCCGGCGCCGGCCCACGGGATTCCTCGGGGCTCATCCGGCGGCGACTCTACCGGAGGCCCAGGCCCACATTCGCGCCAACCCCTGCTCGAGGCCCGTCCGCGGCTCCCAGCCGAGCGTCTCGTGGATGCGGGTCACGTCCGCCTTCGTCCGCGCCACGTCGCCCTTCGCCGCGCCAACATGGCTCACGGCGAGCGTCCGGCCGGAGACCTGCCTGAGGAGCGCGATCGCCTCGAGCATCGAGGCCTCGTCCCCGCCGCCGACGTTGAGGACGGAGCCGCCGGGAGCACGCTCCATGGCTGCCACGGTCGCGCCGACGGCGTCCCCGACCTCGGTGAAGCTGCGCGACTGCGCGCCGCTGCCGTAGATCTCGAACGAGCCGCCCTCGAGCAGTGCGTCGCAAACGCGCCGGAAGAACATGTCGGGCCGCTGCCTCGGGCCGTACACGGTGAAGTAGCGGAGGACGACCGCGTCGAGCCCGAACCCGCCCGCATACGCGTGCGCGAGCTGCTCGCACGCGAGCTTCGTGATCCCGTAGGGCGAGATCGGTTGCGGCGGCGCGTCCTCGCGCGTCGGATACGACTCGGCTTCTCCGTAGACGGACGACGACGACGCGAACACGACCCGCACGCCCGCGGCCGCCGCCGCCTCGAAGACGCGATGCGAGGCGAGCAGATTCCGTCGCACGTACACCGGAAACACGTCGCCGAAGCTGCGCACGCCGGCCTGCGCCGCGAGATGGAACACACCGTCGATCCCGTCGAGCTCGAGCCGCTCCTCCGCGAGGTCGAGCCGCAACATGTCGAGCCCGC
>JANMWV010000122.1:0-1889 GCA_031394165.1 Actinomycetes bacterium | reverse complement strand
AAGGGCGTCTCGGAGAACACGCGTACCGCTTCCGCCGCCGCGGCGCAGGCTCCCTTCATATCTGCCGAGCCGCGACCGTAGATCGAGCCGTTCTCGAAGTGCGGCGGCGCGTGCGGGATCGGCACCGTGTCGAGGTGGCCGTTCAACACGATCGTCGGACCGGGCTCGCTGCCGCGAAGCCGTCCGACGACGGTGGGCGTGGCGGGGAAATCGTCCGCGAGGAGCTCGACCGCCATGCCGATCTCCTCCAGTCGCTTCGCGTACAGGCGCGCGACCTCCGCGGTATCGCCGGTCGGGCTCTCGACTTCGACGAGCTCGAGTGTCAGATCGCGCACGCGCGCCGCATCGACCGGCATTACGACGCTCCTCGCGCGACGCGGAAGCCGATGTGCGCCTGCTTGCGCTCCGGCCGGCTGTGGCTGCGCATCGCGCAGCGCGCCCACGCGAGGCCGGGGCTCGCGAACGAGCCGCCGCGGAGCACGCGCTCGGTGGGCGGGTACGCCGTCGACGTCCACTCCCACACGTTCCCGGCCATGTCGAGCAGACCGTACGGGCTCGCGCCACCGGGATGCGATCCGACCGGCGCCGTCGTCCCCCTTTTCATGCCGCTCCCGACGACCGCGCGGCCCGCGTCCTCCTCGTCGCCCCACGGATACGTGCGCAAGTCGGTGCCGCGCGCGGCTTTCTCCCACTCGGCCTCGGTGGGGAGCCGGCCGCCGGCCCACGCACAGAAGGCCGACGCCTCGAACCAGTCGACGAACGCGACCGGATGGTCTTCCGGCGCGGGCCAGTGCGGCGGGGGAGCGGTACCGGTCTCGGCGACGAACTGCGCGTACTCCGCGTTCGTAACCGGCGTTCGCGAAAGCTCGAAGGCATCGACCTCGACGATTCGCTGCCGCGCCTCGCCGGCGTCGCGGCCGATCGCGTACTCGCCTGCGGGCACGTCGACCCAGTCGAAGCTGCGGCGCGGCTCGACCGCGACCACGCGAAAGCCGACGTAGTGATCGCGCGCGCCTGGATGCATCTGCAGACGCCCAGAGCAACGCAGCTCGTCAGGCCCGCTGAGATACGAGCCGCCGCGCACCGCACGGTCGGCCGTCCACTCGTACACGTTCCCTGCCATGTCGAGCGCCCCGCACGGCGCCGCTCCGGACGGATGCCGTCCGACGGGCGACGGGTTGCCGATGCCCTGCGCGAACGTCGCGCGCGTCGAGTCCGGCAGTTCGTCGCCCCACGGCCAGAGCCGGTCGTCGCCGCCGCGCGCGGCCGCCTCCCACTCGATCTCCGTCGGCAGCCGCACGCCCGCCTCCTCGCAGATCGCCTCCGCGTCGCCGCGCGAGACGTATGTGAGGGGGAGATCGTCGTCGCCGGTCACAGGCACGCGGCCGATGCGGAAGGCCTCGACCGCGACGACGCGCCGCGGCGTCTCGTCCTCGTCGGGCGGATACAGGCGCGCCGGGTCGTCGCCCATCGCAAACGGCCCTGCCGGAATCGGTCGCCAGTCGATCACGCAGGGATCACCAGCAGGACGACACGACCACCGTGCACGGTGTTGTCGGCGACGACCTCGTGCGTGTGCCGCCCGATCGGCTCGCCGGTGTTGGGGTTCCGCTCGAGGCGCGGGAAATTCGACGACGAGACGTCGACGCGGATCCTGTGCCCGGCTGCGAACAGGTTCGACGTCGGCGGCAACAGGATCTCGACGTCGTACTCGGTGCCCGGCTCCATCAGCTCCTCCTGTTCGAAGCCGTTGCGGTAGCGGCAGCGGATGATCGAGTCGCAGATCAGCAGGTCGTAGCCGTCGGGATAGTCCTCGCTTCGCGGGTAGACGTCCACGAGCTTCGCGGTGAAGTCGGTGTCGACCGCGGACGACGAGATCCGCAGGTGCA
>JANMWV010000449.1:0-1645 GCA_031394165.1 Actinomycetes bacterium | reverse complement strand
GGAGATGGCCTGGCGGTAGTGGTGCGCGACGAGCTCCGGTCCGGTGTCCGAGAGCGTCGAGAGCCACCGCGCCAGCTCAAGGTGCGCACGGGCGCGTTCGGTGCGGGTGAGCGTGCCGTACGCGACGTCGCGGATGACGATGTGCCGGAACGCGTATCCGCCGTCGGCCTGCGGCACGACCAGATCCCGATCGGCCAGCGCCTCGAGCGTCTCCAGCGCGTGTCCGCCGACGAGCAGGGTCAGCGCGGCGGGGTGGATCGAGCGGCCGGCGACTGCGCCGAGCTGCAGGGCGCGACGTTCCGCGTCGGGAAGCAGATCCAACCGCGCGAGCATCGTCGCCTGCACCGTGTCGGGCAGCTCGGCGCGATCGCCCCGCTCGCCGTAGCTCCGCGCGAGCTCGGCGGCGAAGAACGGGTTGCCCTCGGCCCGCTCAGCGATCCGATCGATCGTCGCGGGAGCCGCACCGGGCAGGAGCGCGCCGATGAGCGCATGCGTGTCGTCGGCATCGAGCGGCTCCAGCGCGATCGACATCGCGTTCCGTCGCGCGGTGCCCCAGGTCGAGCGGCGATCGAACAGCTCCGGACGAGTGAGCGCCACCATGAACAGCCGCGCCTTGGTCCGTGGCTGCACGACGTGCTCGATGAGATCCAGGAGGCTGTCGCTCGCCCAATGGAGGTCTTCAAGCACGAGCATGGTGAGCTCGCCCGCGGCAAGGCCCTCGACCGCGGCGCGCCAGGCGCTGAAGAACTCTTCACGCTCCCGGGTGCCGATCTCCGACTGCAGGCCGAGCGTCGCGCCGACGAGCGTCGCGATCCGCTCGGCCTCCGTGCGCTCGACCCCATTCGCGCGCAGGCCGCCGACGATGTCGGCCAGCGTGAGCGCATCCGGCGCGACGTCGAGCAGGCCGGCCAACAGACCACGCAGCGGCAGGTAGGTGATCGCGGCGCCGTACGGCAAGCACTGCGCGGTCGTGACACGCAGCGCGGGACGGGCGATGCGAAGGTGACGCTCGAACTCCTCGACCAGGCGCGACTTCCCGGTCCCGGCGGGAGCGCTGATCGTGACGAGCTGCGGTCGTGACTCATCGAAGGCGCGTTTCGCCGCGAGGCTGAGCTGCGCGAGGTCCGACGCGCGCCCGACGAACGCGCCGGCCGTACGGCGCGCGGGCGCGCCGGTGACGACACCCTCGAGCACCGCACAGGTCACCGGTTCGGGCTTGCCCTTGAGCGCGAGCGCACGCGACGGACCAAAGCGGAACCGCGGCCCAGACGCGGCGATGGTCCGCTCACCCGCGACGATCTCGCCCGGCAGCGCGGCCTGCTGCAGGCGCGCGGCGACGTTCACCGCGTCGCCGGTCACGAGGAAGTCCCGACCGAGCTCGCGCGTCGCGATGACCTCGCCGGAGTTCACGCCGACGCGGAGCGCGAGCACCGCGGTCGCCGGCTCGGCGGCGATCGCCTCCAGCAGCGCAAGGGCCGCGCTCAGCGCGCGATCGGGGTCGTCGTCGTGGGCCTGCGGCACGCCGAAGACGGCCATCACCGCATCGCCGATGAACTTCTCGACCGTCCCGCCACGCTCGACGATCACCCGGGTCGCGATCTCGTAGTACGCGGCCATGACGGCGCGCAGGTCCTCGGGATCGCTT
>JANMWV010000066.1:0-1821 GCA_031394165.1 Actinomycetes bacterium | reverse complement strand
CGAGCCGAACCGCAAGGGGGTCGTCGCCTATGTCGACGACGAGCGCCGGCCGCGCGGGTTCCTGCTTTGGAACACCTGGGACAAGGTCGACGCCGCGCGCGACCTGATCCGGGCCGCGGCACCGATCGACGAGGCAATGCTTGTCTAGTGGCCTGACGCGCTCGCGCAAGGAGCGCGCTGCGAGAGACGTGTTGTGCGAGGTCGTCTACCGGCCGCTCGCGCATGTCGTCGTGCTCGCGTTGTTGCCGCTGCGCGTCCCGCCGCCCGCCGTCGTGCTCGCGTCCGGCGCCGCCGGTGTCGCCGGCGCCGTCGAGCTCGCGCGCGGGCACCTCGTCGTCGCGGCGCTGTTGATCCAGTTGAAGACGGTGCTCGACAATGCGGACGGCCAGCTCGCGCGGCTCTCGGGTCGCGTGACGCTGCTCGGCCGGTATCTCGACTCCGAGTGCGACCTGCTCGTCGACGCTGCGCTCTTCGCCGCGTTGGGCTGGTACGCGCACGCACCGGCGGCCGCGCTCTTCGGGTTCGTCGCGCTCACCGCCGTGCTCAGTCTCAACTTCAACGTCGAGCGGCTCTATCGCGGCGCCGCGATCTCCGGTCCCGAGGCCCACGGCCTCACGCTGGCGTTGCAGCGTGCCTACGCGCTCGGCTACGGCTGGCAGGACGCGCTCGTCGAGCGGTTCGTGGAGTGGCGCCTCCGAGGGGCATCCGAGGAGCGCCGCGCCGCGTATCACGACCGTATGACCGTCGGAGTGCTCGCGAATCTGGGAATGACGCCACAGCTTGCGGCGTTCGGAATCTGCATCGCCGCCGGCTATCCGCTTGCGTTCGTCTGGATACTGGGCGGCGAGCTCGTGCTCGTCGCGCTGCTCGCCGTGCGCCGCGAGCTGCTCTGTCGCTCCACCGCCTTCGAAGGCCAACCAGGAGGAATCACGTGACCAACAGCTTCGTCGAAGCCGCAGACGACGACTCGAACATCGTCGAGCTCCCGGCACGCTGGGAACACGCTGCACCCAGGCATCTCGCGCCGGCGGAGCTCGCGCGCTTCGAGGGCAACCTCGGGGAGATCCTGCATGCGCTTGGCATGGATCTCGACACACCCGGCACGCGCGACACGCCGCGGCGCTTCCTGCAGGCGCTGTGGGATGCAACCGCGGGCTACGACGGCGACCCGAAGCTCCGTACCGCGTTTCCGTCGGAGCGGCCCGAGGGCGTCTCCGGCGCGAACAGCCAGATCATCGAGGGGCCGATCGCATTCTTCGCGCTGTGCGAGCATCATGCGCTGCCGTTTCACGGCGTCGCACATGTCGCGTACGTCGCAGACGGCGAGATTCTCGGCATCTCGAAGCTGACGCGGCTCGTGCGCCTTTTCGCCCGGCGCTTCACGGTGCAGGAGCGGCTCGGCGAGGAGATCGCGGACGGGCTCGTGTCGCTCGTCGCGCCGCACGGCGTCGCGGTCCACCTCGAGGCAGCGCATCTCTGCACGCAGATGCGGGGCGTCAGCGAGGAGCGCTCGCGCACGGTGACGACGTTCTGGCGTGGTGCCTACGATGCCGATGCCGACCTGCGCCGCGAGTTTCTCGACGAGGTGCGCTCCCGGCGCCACGGGTGAGCCTCGAGCCGCTCACGTTGCTCGACGAGCAGCCCGGTCTTCCGCAACTCGACCTGCCCGACGAGCTGCTCCGGCTCTACGGCGGCGGGCTCGGCTTCGACGGGCCGCGTGTGCTCGCGAACTTCGTCTCGACGATCGACGGCGTCGTCGCGATGCCCGATCTCGAGCGGTCGAACGCGCTCGTCTCCGACGAGAGCGAGGCCGACCGCTTC
>JANMWV010000052.1:0-2569 GCA_031394165.1 Actinomycetes bacterium | reverse complement strand
CGGCGCGTCGCCTCGATCCCGTCGAGCTCCGGCATGCGCACGTCCATCAGGACGACGTCAGGATGGAGCCGGCGCGCCTCGGCGAGCGCCTCGTGTCCGTTCGCTGCCTCGCCGACGACCTCGAGGTCGTCCTCGGCCTCGAGGATCATGCGGAAGCCCGCCCGCACGAGCGCCTGGTCGTCGGCGATCAGGACGCTGACCGTCATGCTCCGGCGAGCGGCAGCCGTGCGCGCAGCTCGTAGCCGCCTCCGGGCCGCGGCCCCGCCTCGAGCTCGCCGCCGTACACCGAGACGCGCTCGCGCATGCCGAGGAGGCCGTGGCCGCCCTGGCTCGCAGAGCCATTGCCGCGCCCGTCGTCCGTGACGACGAGCTCGACCGCGTCCGTGCCGTAGCGCACCAGCACCTCGGCCCGCCGCGCACGCGAGTGCTTGAGCGCGTTCGTCAGGCCCTCCTGCACGAGCCGGTAGGCCGTCAGGTCGACGCCGGGCGGTAGCTGCGCCGCTTCGCCCTCGACGCGGAGCGCGACCGGGAGCCCCGCCTCGCGCACCTGCTCGACGAGCTTGTCCAGATGCTCGAGGCTCGGCTGCGGGGCGAGCGCAGGCCCCTCCTCCGGGTGTCGGAGGACGCCGACCATCCGCCTCATCTCGGCGAGCGCCTCGCGCCCCGTCTGCTCGACGATCAGGAGGGCCTCGCGCTCGCGCTCCTGCTCGGGGAGCAGCAGTCTCCGCACCGCAGATGCCTGCACGGTCATGACGCTGACACTGTGACCGACGACGTCGTGCAGCTCGCGCGCGATCCGCGACCGCTCCTCCGCCACCGCCGCGCGCGCTCGTTCCTCGCGCTCGCGCTCGAGCCGCGCCGCGCGCTCCTCCGCCCGCGCCACCTGCCGCAGCTTGCCGCCGAGGCCGAAGCCTCCGAGCCAGGAGATCCCGAAGACGAGCGGGATGAAGAAGTAGTCGCCGAGATGCTGCCTGGGGTTGTTGTAGCCGACGATCTCCGCCGCGCCGATCGCGATCGCGATCCCGACGAGGGACTGGCGCCGGTCGTCGAGCAGGCCGAAGAGGAAGGAGCAGGCCAGCACGAGCAGGAAGGCGGTAAAGGTGTACGAGACGAGGCGCCCGCTCGCGAAGGAGAGCGCTCCGACGTAGAGGAAGATCGCCGCCGGCGCGCCGAAGGGGAACCGCCGCCGGGCGAGCAGCGGCAGGAAGATCAGGACCGTCGCCGGCACGAGCAGCCAGAGCGATCCCTTCGGGAACGTGGCCTTGTTGTCGAGCCTGAGCGCGACTTCGAGCGCGGCGACGATCGCGCCCGCCAGGACGACGACGTCGAACCAGTAGGGGCGCGCCAGCGGCCAGAGCCTCTTCACGTCTTGAAGGTACTCCACAGGCTCCGCGTCCGCCTCGTCCCCGAGAACGACGCGAAGATCCTCCCCGAGGACGACCCCGAATCGCCTCTGCGGCCGACGCCGGCGGGCGCCCGGCGCTCCTAGCGTGTGGCACCGATGAGCCACGAACAAGGAGCTGTCATGAACGCAGTCGCAGCGCTCGCCGACGAGCGCGTCCTGCACGGACACCGCGCAGCCGTCGTCGCCGCGAGCGAGCTGACCCGCAGCTTCGGCGCGGGCGATACCGCCGTCGACGCCCTCCGCGGCGTCTCGCTCGAGGTCGGCCGCGGCGAGCTCGTCGCCGTGATGGGCCCGTCCGGGTCCGGCAAGTCGACGCTGATGCACCTGCTCGCCGGTCTCGACAAGCCGAGCTCGGGCAGCGTCGAGATCGACGGCACCGAGATCACGAAGCTCGGCGACAACGCGCTCACGAAGCTGCGGCGGCGCCACATCGGCTTCGTCTTCCAGTTCTTCAACCTGCTGCCGATGCTGACTGCGGAGGAGAACATCGCCCTGCCGCTCTCGATCGCAGGCGAGAAGCCCGATCCCGGGTGGCTCGACGAGCTGCTCGAGAGGACCGGCCTCGCCGACCGGCGACGCCACCGGCCGGCGGAGCTCTCGGGCGGGCAACAGCAGCGGGTCGCGATCGCGCGCGCCCTCGTCTCGCGGCCGACGATCGTCTTCGCCGACGAGCCGACCGGCAACCTCGACTCGAAGACGAGCGGCGAGATCCTCGAGCTCGTGCGTGAGTCCGTCGAGAGCCTCGGGCAGACGATCGTGATGGTGACGCACGAGCCGCAGGCGGCCGCGGTCGCCGACCGGATCCTCTTCCTCGCCGACGGCTTGATCGTAAAGCAGAACGGCGGCTCGACCGCCGCCGACGTGATCGCCGTCATGAACCAGCTGGACGCCCGATGATCGCCGTCGCCCTCAAAGGACTCTCCGGCCGCAAGCTCCGCTCGGCGCTGACCGCGTTCGCGATCGTGCTCGGCGTCGCGATGATCAGCGGCACCTTCGTCCTCACCGACACGATCCAGAAGGGCTTCCACACCGTCTTCGCCGGCTCATACAAGAACACGGACGTCGTGATCACGAGCAAGGTCGCCTTCAGGAACGACAACGGCCCGAACACCCCGCCGCCGGGCTTTCCCGAGCGCGTGCTCGCCAGGGTCAAGGCGCTCCCGG